>JAQURI010000026.1 GCA_028715665.1 Candidatus Ratteibacteria bacterium | reverse complement strand
CAGGCATCGGAGTTGAGGGTGAATCATTGTTGACAGGCGGTGTTATCATTACGGTTGAAGACGGCGCGCCGCCGGGCGACCCTGTGCCGATAAGTTTCGAGGAATTGTTGGAATTCCTGCAGGAATTAGGTCTTCTTGACGGCGGAAACGGCGGAAACGGGGCAGGAGGGAATTTCGGAGGGAACATGTTATTTAACAATTTGGGAAATTTTAATCCTGCGAACGGACAGAATATAATTAACCAGCCGCTGGAAGGACCGCCGGAAGAAGACGACGAACTTCCAGAACCGCCTAAACCGCCTACTGAAGATAATGAAACTCCTGGTAATGGTATAACACGTTGAGTGAGGCAATTATTTTAAGAGGTAAAATATGCGTAAAAAATTAAATTTAATCGGAATAAGCATTCTAATCGCGTTCTTCTGTTTGGGCGCCCAATCTCTCTACGCTCAAGAATACCAGTGGACTTTTATGGTCTACATGACAGCTGATAACGACTCAGATACCGCAAGGGCGGATTTTTTTGAACTGTCGGAGGTTGGTTCAGGTGACAGCGTAACGATTGTGGCAATTGTAGGCAACACAGACACACAAACAGCAAAATATGGTATTGTAAATAAAGATGATGATTTTTTAATAGAATGGGGTGAGATTATTGGGGAAATAGATATGGGAGATACCCAGACATTAGTAGATTTTATTGAGTGGGCTACAAATGGCGAGACTGGCTACCCTGCTTCCAATTATGCCCTTATATTATGGAATGCGTCAGAACTTTACGACAGTGAGAACGAAGTGCTTTCCGTAAAAGAATTGAGAGAATCTTTGGAGTATTTATATAGTCAAGAAATAATACCGGGTATTAACCTTATAGGGTTTGATACCGACCTGATGGGTATGCTGGAAACAGCTTATGAAATAAAAAATTATGCCGATGTGATGGTTGCTTCCGAAAAAAATCAGCCCTTGGGTACATGGCCCTATGATACTATCTTGCAGGATTTGACAGATACACCTTTAATGACACCTTTCGAATTTGGTTATGCGATAGTTACCAGGTATGGGGAATCTTATGAAGCCGACAATACGCTTTCAGCAGTGCGGCTCCAAGAACAAGAGGAAGAGCGTTTTACTGTAGAAAGAGGTACTATAGAAGAAATTAATGCCGGCGGCGTAGATGTTACAGGTGGCGTTGAGGATGTTGCTAATGCCGTAAGTCAGTTTGCCCAAATAGTACTGGAAGAAGAGCACGATGATTGGGACAAAATTTTCCTTGCGCAGCAAAGAGCGGGGTGGTATCTACCTTCTTCTAATCATGATTTAAAAAGTTTCATGCAGGGAGTTGTTGATTATGCTGAAAGTGATGCCATCATATCCGCTGCCCTGGATGTGATCGATGCCTTCGATAATTGTCTGATTGCAAATTATTCTTCATGTCCAGAAAAGGATAACGGTCTTTCAATATATTTCCCGATGTGGGCTTACGAAAGTGTAGATGAAGATTACAACGAAACGAATTTACAGTTTCTTTACGATGATATAGAGGAAAATTATACACAATACTGGGATGATTTCTTGCTCGAATATGTGGACACCGAACTTGTCCCAAACCATAGCGGTGAATGGACATATTCAAGAACTGTTTCCGGCGGAACTACTGCTTCATCGTATGTTATGATTTCCTCTCCCGTGTTGCCGGGCGGTTTGGATGATATGGACCCTTTGGCAATTCTTAAAGACGATTTGGGAGATTATAATCGAGACATTTGGCGTCTTTTCAGATGGAATTCGATGCTTAATCCGGCAGATTATGAAGAATACCCTTTTCCAAAATCCGTGGTTGAAGAAGAAGATTTGGAAGATTTGTTCTTAGGAAGTAGTTATGTAATCCCTGGTAAAGGTTACTGGCTTATTTCCCGCAATACCGTAAATATAGATGTGACCGGTATGTTATGGCCGACAAATATGCCTTATTTTATTTTCCTCCGTCCGGGATGGAACCAAATAGGCACTCCGTTTGATTTTGATATTGATTTTGATACTGTGTGGGTATTTGGATTCGAAGGAGGAGAAAAGGGCGAGGAAACTCAAACCAGGACATCTATTGATGAAGGTTATATTATTGATTTACCTTATACTTTTGATGCCACTTCGGATGAAAACACTTTAACTTCCCGAACTCTCTGGAGATATGCGAACGGAAATTATGCCGGCTCTCCAGTTATGATACCGGGAGAAGGTTACTGGATTTATAACAAGAAAGATAGTAATTGGATAGTTTTTCTTCTGGTAAATCCTATACGTTCTACCATTTATGATATTTATAGAGATTCTTTAGAGAGAACTCTCACGATATGGGGAAAATTTAACGAACAAACTCCTCCGCCTCCTCCAGGTGGCATGGATCCCGAATCGGAAGACGAAGGAAGTAGCGGCGGAGGCAGCGGATGTTTTATCGCAACGGCATGTTTCGGTTCGCCTATGGCGGGAGAAGTTAATATTTTAAGAAATTTCAGAGATGAATATTTGCTCTCCAACCCAATAGGACAATTTTTCGTTTCCACGTATTATAGATATTCTCCCAAGGTTGCGGATTTTATAGCAAAACATAATTTCTTAAAGACTGCGGTTAGAGCGGGACTATATCCTATTGTTAAAGCCTGCCCCCACACCAATTGACTAAAGTATTCCCTCACACAATTGGATAGTGGGACGAAGATTTAGTATACTGATAAATATCAAAACTGTAATAATTAGTGTGGGGGTAAATTGAAGAAACTGCGTATAATCAATTCATATACAATCGGATTTTTAACCGTTGCAGTAATCGTTTTTCTTTATTTCCTGCCTATCGATTTTATAGAACAACTCGAACTGAAAACATTAGATTTAAGGTTCAAAACGGCTCAAAAAGAAATTCTTCCCTCCGATATCGTTATCGTAACAATAGACAATAAGTCCGAAGATAATATCGGACAATTCCCGTGGCCCAGAGACACATATGCAAAAGTTATAGATAACTTAAGCAGATGGGACGCTAAAGTAATAGGCATCGATGTTCTTTTTTCAGAGAAAGAGGAGAATCCATTATCGGAGGTTCTTGATAGAACCGATTTAGAAGACAAGGTCTCTACAGGCCTTATAGAAGAATATCAGAAGAAATTCGATAATGATAAAATTTTAGCCGGTTCTATAAAGAAAGCGGGCAATGTGGTTTTGGGATATTATTTTTTCACGGAAGGAGATGAGCAGGTCAAACATCTTACTGATAACGAAAAAGAAAAGACTACAGAATTAATTGCCGATGCGCAAGTCCCTTTAGTGATATCTGCGGTGAGAGGTAAAGAAAGATTTTTGTTCAGAAAAGGTTACGGAGCGGAAACAAGCATCGAAAACATATCAAGCGGAAGCAAGAACTACGGGTTTTTGAATATCTTTCAGGATTCCGACGGCGTGTTAAGAAAAGCTGCGCTTATTATGAAATATGAAAATACGTGGTATGGTTCATTCCCGCTACAGATATTGAAAAATTATTTGGACGAAAGTGTCCGGCTTGTAATTTCAGAGCAAGGCATAACATCAGTTTCGGTGGGTGACAAGAATATCCCCGTTGATACAAGCGGAGCAATACTAATCGATTACAGCGTGCCTTTCAAAACTTTTACGACATATTCGTTTGTGGATGTTATGAACGGGACGGTCGATAGTCCACGGGATTTCAAAGATAAAGTCGTTCTTATAGGGATAACCGACCCCGGCCTTGTAAGGGATACTTGGACGACCCCTACTGATACCGTTGTTCCCGGAATAAAAATACATGCCCAGGCGATATACACAATACTTAATAATTGGTTTATTTTTTATTCGCGTACACTGGTAAGCAATGTCCATCAGCGCAAAATGTTAAACGGCTCATTTATATATTATTCCGATGTTGTGAATCTTTATAATATTTTGGCAATTATATTTTTGGGCGCCGTTCTTGTTATTGCCATTCCCAAATTTCAGCATGCAAGTTACGGTGCTTATATGTCTGTTTTGTTGGTTGTCGGCTATGGTTTTGCGGCCTTTTATTTATTAAAAAATATGCGGTTATGGCTTAACATAATTTATCCAATTTCGAGTATTGCTCTTGTCTATACGGTGGAAACCCTTTACAGGGCGTTGACTACCGAACGGAAGGCGCGGCAAATACGGGGCGCATTTCAGACATATGTTCCGCCGCAAATCGTCGACGAACTCATAAAAAATCCCGATAAAATGAAGCTTGGCGGAGAAAGAAAAAATGTTTCTATTCTATATTCGGATGTAAAAGGTTTTACGACCATATCCGAAAAACTTTCTCCGGAAGAGCTGGTAGAACTTATGAATAGTTACTTAACTCCGATGAGTGATATTGTTTTTGAACATGAAGGCACGCTGGATAAATATATAGGCGATGCGGTTTTGGCTTTTTACGGCGCGCCTCTTCCGCAGGAAGACCATCATTTAAGGGCCGTTATTTCCGCATTGGATATGGTTAAAATGTTGAGGGATTTGCGAATAAAATGGCAAAAAGAAAATAAACCTTTAATCGACATAGGAATCGGTATAAACAGCGGCGAGGTTTCTGTGGGAAACATGGGCTCGCATATGCGGTTTGCCTATACGGTAATGGGGGACAATGTCAATCTGACGCAAAGAATTGAAGAACTGACGCGAATATACAGAAACAATATTTTAATGAGCGAATTTACTTACCAAAAAATAAAAGAAAAAATCCTTTGCAGAGAAATAGACGAAGTTACCGTAAGAGGAAGAACCCGAGCGCTCAAAATTTATGAGCCAATTTGCAGAATGAAAGAAAAAACATCTCAAACTGAAAATATCGTTAAATACTTTGAAACGGGACTGAATTTATATAGGGTTAAAAATTTTCCCGAAGCTGAAAAAGAATTCAAAGAAGTGTTAAAATTAGCGCCTGAGGACGGTCCAAGCAAATATTATTTGGGAAAACGCTAATAAAAGAAATAGATAAATAGAAACTAAACATGAGACAAACACTGGCAGAAAAAATTTTATCTAAAAAATGCGGGAAAGATGTTAAAGCAGGCGATATCGCGATTGTGCCTTTGGATTGGGTCATGGCGCAGGACGGCACTGCGCCGCTTGCAATCGAATCGTGGAAAAAATTAGGTTTGAACAAAATAGCGAAGCCTCAAAACACGATTTTCTTTTTAGACCATTCGGCTCCGGCGCCGCGCAGGGAACTGGCCGCGAGCCATAAAGTAATGAGAGAATTTGCCGAAGAACACGGAATAATCATTACTCATGTAGGAGACGGAATTTGCCATCAACTCTTGCCTGAATTATATGTTAAACCGGGCGATATCGTAATCGGCGCGGATTCGCATACGTGCACCCACGGCGCGTTGGCGGCTTTTGCTACGGGAATGGGTTCGACGGATATTGCCGTGGGGATGGCGTTGGGAAAAATGTGGTTTAAAGTTCCCGCCACTATTAAAATCGAAGTAAAAGGTAGATTCCCTAAAAGTGTTATGGCTAAGGATTTGATTTTGCATATTATAGGAACTCTCACGAGCGAAGGCGCGATTTATAAGGCGTTGGAATTTTCGGGAGAAACGATTTCCGAACTTCCTATGAGCGAGCGGCTTACAATATGCAATATGGCCGTGGAAGCAGGCGCAAAAGTAGGCGTTATTGCATCGGATAAAATCACCAAGGAATATCTTACAAGTGTCGGAAGAGGAGAACAATATATAGAAATAAAACCTGACGAAGATGCCGTATACGAGAATGTTATATCAATTGATGCAAACAAACTCTCTCCCAAGATAGCGGTTCCACATAGCGTAGATAACGTGAAAGACGTAAAAGAAATTGAAGGTAAAAAAATAGACCAGGTTTTAATCGGCACCTGCACGAACGGCAGATTGGAAGATTTCAGAGTTATATCTAAAATATTAAAAGGCAAGAAAGTTGCGAAGAGCGTGCGGCTCATTGTCGGTCCCGCCTCCAAGCGTATTTATGCGCAAGGTTTAAAAGAAGGTCTATGGGATATCATAGTTCAAGCAGGCGGTATTATACTTCCACCCGGCTGCGGTCCCTGTGTAGGGATACATCAGGGAATATTAGCTGACGGCGAAGTGTGCGTATCAACCGCAAACAGAAATTTCCATGGCAGAATGGGCAACCCCAATTCTTATATTTACTTAGCTTCACCCTTGACTGCTGCGGCTTCGGCTCTAACTGGTGAGGTAACGGACCCGAGAAAATTACAGTTAGGGATATAGATTTTAATTTGACATATAGTATAAAATAGGACTGTTCGGTATGGCTATAGTGGGGCAAAAAAGTATGGATAAAATAAGATATAAGAAATTTTCAAAAACAATATCAGCAATAATCGTATTATTGGTGTTAACCTCTCCTTCTATAGTATTGTCTCAAAATCGGGAACAGATTGGCGCAATAGGAAAAATTCAAGCGGATTATAAAACCCAAAAGATAACATTCGACGAGTATATATTATACAAAGCATGGGCAGTATTTAAGCCGGAAAAATTATCCAGGGTAGGATATGAACTGTCCGCCAAAGACGCAAAGTTTAGAAAAGACGGCACGCCGACAATCTTGGAAATAAAAAAGAATTGGGATAAATTAAGCCCTGAAACGCAAAATATACTTAGATGTGAAATCCTTCTAAGACCTGATGACGGGTTAGGATGCGAAGATGGAATTGTTGACGCTTTAGCCGAGAGTATTGTGTCGGCTAATTTTATAGTTCATTATACTACTGCTGCGGGAGACCATGCCGTTACAGCAGAATATGCGCAAGATATATCCGACTATTTCGAATATTCTTATAATGCGGAGGTAACAACTTTAACCTATTTAGCTCCGCCAAGCGATGGAATCAAAGGTGGTGGGGACGGCTTATACGATATCTACATTTATGATTTAGGCGAGGGATTATACGGATACACATGTCCCGAAGAATATCCTGCAACACCCTCCTACAGTTATATCTGCATGAACAGCGATTATAGTAGCTGGGTGCTACCGAATGAAGACCCTGAGAGTGATGCAGCTGGAGCCGCAAAAGTCACGGCAGCCCATGAATTCTTCCATGCGATTCAATTTAATTACGATGTTACCGAAGAACTCTGGTGGATGGAAACGACAGCAACATATATGGAAGATGAGGTTTATCCGGATGTAAACGATAACTATAACTATCTATGGTATTGGTTTGAATACTGCGATACATTGGGTTTACAAACAGAGGACGGAGCGCATGAGTATGCAAATTTCATATTCGCTAAGTATTTATCGGAAGCATTTACGGATGAAATAATAAAAGACATTTGGGAAGAATGCCAGACCCCGCTTGGGACCGATGGACTTATAGCAATAAATAATGTTTTGTCATCAGAAGCGTATTCTTCTAATCTTGAAGACGAATTTGATAATTTCACTGAGGCTAATTTCTTCTTGGAGGACATGTATGTTGACGGAGCTGATTATAGAGCAGCCGTTGATGGGACGTGGAATCCAATACTAGATACTACATATGATGGCGTTTGGGTTACATATGAATATACTGTTGTTGAAGATATCTCGGAAGTTACAATAGATAAAATTTTTATGGATGATTGGGCAACTGATTATATTACGCTTGATTTGGATTCCAGTTCCGAAAGTTATGATATTGATTTTGCCGGAGGAGAAAATGACGCAAATTATTTAGTGAAATTAGTGACTAAAAAAGGTGTGGACTTTGACGAGCGGACAATTTCTTTGAATGCGCAAAAAGAGGGGCATATAAGTTTAAGTTATGATACCTATGATGATGTAGTGCTGGTTATCGCAAATGCCGGCGATGCGGATATTGCGTCATGGGAAGTAAATATTGCGCGTGAAATTTCTTCGGACGGCAATGATGACGGTTTTGACGGCGATGACGGATTTGATGCTGGAGACGGTTTTGGCGGCGGAGGCGATGGTGGCGGCGGATGTTTTATCGCAACTGCTTGTTATGGGACATCAATGGCGGAAGAAGTTATAACATTAAGAAATTTCAGAGATGAATGCTTGCTCAACAATCTTATAGGTAATATCTTCGTAAATACTTACTATAAAATATCTCCTCCGATGGCTGATTTTATAAGAGAACATCCTATGCTTAAGAATACGATTAGGGTAATGTTAAAACCTGTGGTTTGGTTGGCTGATATACTAGAGAATTAGCGGTTAATTATATCTTTATTATTTATCCCAATAAATTTTCATTCCGCATTTGCTGCATTCGAACTCTACTTTAAATTGTTTACTATTCTCGTCTTCTAATATCAGAGTTTCGGCGTTGTGCATGCCTTTGCCCACGCACCAGTCTGCCACAGATACAATGGCAGGACGATGCGGGATTTCGCTCCCCAACGCAATTTTAAAATTCAATGAACTACGATTGTAATATTGTGTAGCTGCACATAATCCGAGTTCGTGTAATATACAATATTTCGTTTGCATAAGTGCTTTACCGGTTAAATCTATGCCTGATTCGGCGGCGGGTCCGATTTTTTCTGCACCGTGACGATGGTAAAATGCTTGTGCTTTTTTATTCAGCACATTACCTAAATAAGTTAATCGTTTTTCGGGGTAAGGAACATTATTGCGCAAGATTTTACCGTCGTTTATAGGACGGTTACTTTCGCGTATTTCCAAAAGTTTACGGACAGTTGAACGCCTGAGTTCGTTCAACACCGAAACAGGAAAGAAGTGAATATTTTTAGTTTCAATGCTAATGCCAGTTGATTCGAAAATAGTATTTCCCAGTTTCTGCAGTTGTGTGGTAATGGTTTCTTTGGCTTTTTCCTTTTTTTGAGCAGGTATTTTTTCCGTCTTTATTTCGCTTGTTGCCTCATTATTGTCAGAATCCTTGGATATAAGTTTTATGCTATTGCCAGCATCGCGTAAGACAAGTGAAATCGATATTTTCCTTTGTCCCGGATTTGTTTCAAGTTGTTTTATGAATTCATGGTCAAGATTGCGGTAGATTTTTATTCCCATGCGGATACCGTAGAGCTTTTGCGGATATATTCTGCTGCCTTTAACTCCGTTTATAATTGTGCCATCAAGGTTGTTTTGTTTGTCAAAGAAACAAATTCCGTCGCCGTTATTAAGTTTAATCGGAACTGTGTTCCGATTATCCCGCAGAGTATCGGAAAAATATCGAAGAGATTTTTCCGATGTTTCACGTTGCGGGGTCAATCTAATAAAGGAACCCCGTGCTTTAAGAGGGGGAGATTCATTTTTTCCCTCAAGTGTGAAGCTGTCCCGCTCAACTTTTATCACTGTGCCGACAAATTCGCCGATTGATTTGGGTGTGTTTATCGAACCCATATTTTCACGTTTGCCGGTAATGCCATAGTCGGTATATCCCCGATTGAATGTCTTGTATAGGTCCGGCTTAAAGTTTAAAGACACTTTGCCTGATGAACTTTTTTCAAATCCTTTTTTGGCAAGTATGACATCTAATTTTTGCCGATAAAATCCGACTACATTGGCCACATAGGGGATTTCTTTTAATCGGCCTTCAATCTTGAATGCGTTAACACCGCTATCAATCAGTTCTTCCAGATAATCCGACAAGTTCAGGTCTTTGAGTGAGAGAAGGTATCGGTCTTTTACGATAATTTTACCTTTGGTGTCTTTTAAGGTATATGACCTTCTGCACGGCTGGGCGCAGATGCCGCGGTTAGCGCTCCGTCCGCCTATAGCGTAGCTCATATAACATTGCCCGCTTGCCCCGACACAAAGTGCCCCGTGAATAAAAAATTCCAGTTCGATTGTTGTATGTTTTCGGATTTCCCGGATTTGTTCAAGTGTTAGTTCCCTTGCTAAAATTACTCGCGAAAACCCCACATCCTCCAGAAATTTTACCTTTTCTGCGGAATCGTTGTTCATTTGCGTGCTGGCAATTAACGGAATAGGGGGCAAATCCAATTCCAATAAACCTACATCCTGTATCATCAGGCCGTCAATGCCTATTTTATAAAGTTGACGAATCATTTTTTCAGCGATAGGCAGTTCATTATCAAAAAGCAGTGTGTTGAGTGCGGCATAAACTTTTACATAATAAGGATGCGCAAATTCAACTACTTTTTGAATAGATTCTATACTATTCCCTGCGGCTTGACGCGCGCTGAACCGGGGTGCGCCGATATAAACAGCATCTGCACCGCACTGAATTGCGGCGACTGCCGTTTTGATATCCTTTGCGGGTGCAAGTAATTCAATTTTATTCTTATGCATGTTGATTCCAATTTTACTCTATCAAAGAAAAATTCGCTAACGGGGTTGAACCTTTCCCCTTCGGATAGTATAATCTAACCAAATTTTCCGACGGGGAAATGATACAAATGACAAAGACCGAGATATTGGAATTTTTGAATAAAAATCCTGTTGTATATTTGGCGACATGCGAAGGAATGAAGCCGCATGTGCGCGGGATGTTTATGTATAAAGCGGATGAAAACGGGATTATCTTCCATACCGGAAAAACCAAAGACCTGCATAAACAGTTACAAAAAAATCCGGAGGCGGAAATTTGTTCTTTCAGCCAACAGGAAAATAGGCAGGTGAGAATATGCGGAAAGATGGAAGAAGTCAGGGACGAATCTTTGAAGAAAGAAATCGTTGAGCAACGCCCCTTTCTAAAACCGTGGATAGAAAAATTCGGGCTTGATGTATTGACTGTTTGGAAGATGGAAAACGGCAAGGCAACTGTTTGGACAATGGAAACAAATTTTGCCCCCAAAGAGTACATACAACTTTAAAAGGTAGGTAACAATGAAAATGACAGGTGCAAAAGCTATTGTTGAATCATTAAAGAAAGAAGAAGTTGAGATTGTTTTCGGCATACCAGGAGGGCAAATCCTTCCTCTATTTGATGCGCTTTACGATGCGCCGTTCAAATTTATTTTGACGGGACATGAGCAGGGCGCTGCTCATATGGCTGACGGGTATGCGCGCGCTACCGGAAAAGTAGGCGTATGTATTGCTACTTCCGGCCCCGGTGCAACAAACCTTGTAACCGGTATTGCAACTGCTTACATGGATTCGGTCCCTATGATTGCTTTGACCGGACAGGTTACAAGAAAAATGATAGGCAATGACGCGTTCCAGGAAGCGCCGATTACCGAAATAACAAAAGCAATTACAAAACATAATTTTCTTGTCCAGGATACAAATGAGTTGCCTGAAATTATCAAATCGGCATTTTATATAGCTTCTTCCGGGCGCCCCGGACCCGTACTTATAGATCTTCCTAAAGATGTTCAAACGGAAGAGATAGAATTCAAATATCCCGATAAGCTAAATTTAAGTTACAAACCGGTATTGAAGGGACATATCGGACAGATAAAGAAAGCATGCCAGATGATCGGTAAAGCAAAACGGCCGGTCATATACACTGGAGGAGGCGTTATCATATCCGATGCTTTCGAACTCGTCCGCAAATTGGCTGAAAAAATAAAAACACCTGTGACCACTACGCTTCTGGGTTTGGGAGGTTTCCCTTCGGAGCATCAGTTATCTTTAGGTATGCTTGGTATGCACGGGACCATGTATGCAAATTATGCCGTCATGGAAGCGGATTTGATTATTGCTATAGGCGCAAGGTTTGACGACAGAGTAACGGGCAAGACCGATGCTTTTGCTCCGCATGCGAAGATTATTCATATTGATGTAGACCCTACATCGATAAGCAAATCAATAGATGTTGATGTGCCTATAGTGGGTGATGCTAAGGAAGTATTGAGAGACTTGATTGCAGAGGTAAAAGCGCCCGATACAAAAGAGTGGTTAAATAAGATAGAGGGATGGAAGAAAAAATGTCCTCTTACATATAAAAAAGACGGCAAACTGAGACCGCAGTACATAATAGAAGAGATTTATAATCTGGCTGATGATAAAGCTATTATAACTACAGAAGTGGGGCAAAACCAGATGTGGGCTGCACAGTTTTATAAGTATAATGTGCCTAGAACATTTTATCGTCAGGAGGACTCGGAACTATGGGATATGGTTTTCCGGCTGCTATAGGTGCAAAGTTAGGTCGTCCCGACAAGATAGTTTTTGATATTGCCGGCGACGGGAGCATCCAGATGAACATTCAGGAACTTATAACTGCCGTGGCTTATAAAATTCCGGTTAAAGTGGCCATTTTGAACAATTCTTATTTGGGGATGGTCAGGCAGTGGCAGGAACTTTTCTATAAGAGGAGATATTCTGCAAGCGACCTTTCAAGAAATCCGGATTTTGTAAAGATAGCCGAAGCATACGGCGCGTTGGGGATAAGGGTGGATAAAAAGAAAGATGTGAGAAACGCCTTGCAGAAAGCAATCGCAAGCCCTTTGCCCGCGCTCATTGATTTCAGGATAGAGAGAGAAGAAAATGTTTATCCGATGGTTCCTGCTGGACAGGCGCTTAATCAGATGATAGAAGGGATGGCATAAGAAAATGAAAAATCAAATATCAAAAATCAAAAATGAAGGATAAAAGGTAAAAGTAAAAAGGAGAAATATGAAAAAACATATAATCTCTGTTTTGGTAGAAAATAAGTCGGGCGTCCTTTCGAGGATAGCCGCTTTATTTGCTGCGCGCGGGTTTAATATAGATTCTTTAGCAGTAGGTGAAACAGAAGACCCTAAGATTTCGCGTATGACTATTGTTTCGGAGGGTGAAGAAAATGTTCTGGAACAGGTCGTGAAACAATTACGCAGGCTTATAGACGTCATAAGCGTCTCGGACTATACGAAGAAAGGGCTTGATTATGTGGACAGGGAATTGGTTTTGGTCAAAGTAGAGGCGGCTTCTTCTGCAAAGCGTTCCGAGATTATTGAAGTTGTCGATATTTTTAGGGCTAAGATAGTGGATGTTTCGCTTAAAACGTTGTCCATAGAGATTACAGGCACAGGAGATAAAATCCAGGCATTTTTAGATTTGATGCATGATTTTAAAATAAAAGAGATTGTGCGCACGGGAAAGATTGCCATAGTTCGCGAAAACCAACCCGAAAAGAACAACAATGAATAAAGAAAAAATATTTTCGTTGGTAATTTTTATATTTTTTGTTTTGTCTTTATTAGCGGCAAGTTTTATTGTTGTTAGGACCCCTGCGGGAAAATCTAAGTTCTCTGCGAATGTAAAAAGCTTTCCATTGGCAAGAGAAAACATCGCTATAGTCAACATTTACGGGCCCATACAAATTCAAACCAGCGGCGGATTTTTTGATGTTTTATCTTCGGGCGCCGACTATACCGTGCAGGAATTGAAAAGGTTGAGAAACAGTCCGAATATCAAAGCGGTGGTTTTGAGAATCAATTCTCCAGGCGGGTCTGTAGGTGCTGTGCAGGAAATATACAGCGAACTTTTGAAATTAAAAGAAAGCGGAAAAAAATTGGTTGCTTCGCAGGCGGAAGTGTCGGCATCGGGCGGATATTATCTTGCGGTTGCCGCGCATAAAATCGTTTCCAATCCCGGGGCTATAACGGGCAGTATCGGCGTTATTATATCCGTTCCTAATTTTGAAGGACTTTTCGGAAAAATAGGCGTAGGGGTAGAAGTAATCAAATCGAGGGAGCTTAAGGATATAGGTTCCAGCACACGGGCTATGACTGAGGAAGAAAGACAAATTTTAAAAGATATGGTGGATAATGCTTATCAGCAATTTTTGGATGCCGTGAAAAAGGGAAGAGGCTCTGTAATGACCGTGGAAAAGATAGAAGAAGTA
>JAQURI010000025.1 GCA_028715665.1 Candidatus Ratteibacteria bacterium | reverse complement strand
CGGTATGATTTCTGTGGCACTTTCCTCCCATTGCTGGGTCTTGTCCCGACGTTACGTCGGGGCGGACACCGCGACCTATGGAGCCCGGACTTTCCTCCCTGTCCCGACATATCGACGGGACACAGTAGTCACCTGATCTGCTTTAAGGGAATATCAAAAATTGGTGTGGGGGTGAATCTATTCTACTGCTTTTGACGCCAATTTGTCGGCTGTTTTGTTTGATTCTCGGTTAATGTGTTCTATATGTAATTTTTTATAACCGGCTATTAGATGCTTTACGAGATAAAAAAGAATTCGAAGATTGTCGTTTTTTATTTTATATTCGCCTTTAACTTGTTTAAATAAAAGTTCGCTGTCAGTATAGACCGTTAATTGTTCACAACCCAAAATCAGTCCTTCCTGAAGAGCAAATATAAGCGCCGCATATTCGGCTATGTTATTTGTAGCTATTCCTATGCCTTGTGAAATTTCTTTTATTAATTTTCCTTCGTCGTTATAGATCGCTACCCCCACTGCGGCTTTGCCGGGATTTCCCTTGGAAGCTCCGTCTATGTAAATTGTCAAGGAACAGTTCTCTTTTTCCATTTAGTCGTATTTTAATTTATAAAATGAGTAAATTGCAAATTATAAAAGGGCTAAAAAAATGGAATGTCAATCTAAACTTTCTTTGCAGTATAAAATCCTGCCGCACCTCTCACAGGTAAGCGTTTTAGAACAAAGTTTTACTTCGTTGCGGGTTTGAGGAGGAATTTCCATATGACAGCCGCTACAACTATTTTCCGTGATAGCCACTAAAGCAAGCCCATCCTTTGATTTTGAAATTCTCTGGTATTTGGCTAATAATGACTGATCCATTCCTGCCGCCATTTCCTCTTTTTCTTTGCTCTTTTTGGCAAACTCTTCATTCAAAAATTTTTCCCTCTCTTTTTCTTCTCTTTCCTTCTTCTCGAATTCTTCCTGTAATGCCGATAACTTTTGCGCTTTTTCTTTTGCAGCTTTTTCTTTGAAATCCACTTTTTCCATCAATTCCAATATTTGGTCTTCTATGTGGGAATTTTTTCTTTTGGTTTCGTCGATTTCATGCAAAAGAGACGAGTATTCTTTGTTTGTTTTTACGGCGTAGAGTTGGGAATTGTATTTCTTTAAAGCTTCTTGGTTGCTGCTTACTTCGATTTCTTTTTCTTTGATTTCCAGAATCAACTTTTCTATTTCTTTCTTATCATCAGCGATTTCTTTTTTATAATTTTCCAGTTCGGTTTTCCATTTCGTGATATTGACGGGTACATTATTTAGTTGATTTTGGATATCTTTTAATTCTAAATCTATTTGCTGTATTTGACGCAGTATTTTAAAATTCGCAATAAGTTCGTCTTTTCCCATGATAGGCACAATATATTAAGTTGATTGAATCAAAAGAACCGGTTCAGTGAAAACGAATTTTATTTCTTTTCCCTTTGCGTGTCAAATAATGCTCTAAAATAATATTTTCCTAAAATTAATAGGATTGACCCCGTTAGAGGTAGGTCGTCCGCTACTGAATCAATTGCGGACGACCTACCTCTAACGGGGCGGATTGACTTATTAAATATGATTTGGAATAATCAAACCGATGAAAACGAAAGAAATAAGAATCGGCAATTTGAAATTAGGCGGCAGTAATCCCCTTTTTCTTATTGCGGGACCGTGTGTTATTGAAAATGAAAAATCGGCAGCATACACTGCAGAAAAAATCAAAAAAATATGCGATAAGTTGAGTTTTCCGTTTATCTTCAAATCTTCTTACGATAAAGCAAACCGTTCTGCTTTAAAATCTTTTAGAGGACCCGGACTTAAAAAGGGGTTAGCTATTCTTAAAAGGGTTAAAGAAAAAATAGGCGTTCCTATCATTTGCGACGTGCATTCCAAAGAGGAAGTAAAAGAAGTTGCGAAAATAGTCGATATTATTCAAATCCCGGCTTTTTTATGCAGGCAGACGGATTTACTTTTGGAAGCTTCCAAAACGGCCAAACCCGTAAATGTAAAAAAGGGGCAATTTTTGGCGCCCTGGGACATGAAAAATATAATCGAAAAAATCGAGAGTGTAGGCAACAGAAACATCCTTTTGACGGAACGGGGGACATCTTTTGGCTATAATAACCTCGTGGTAGATATGAAAAGCCTGCCGATTATGAAAGAATTCGGTTATCCCGTAATTTTCGATGCAACTCATTCCGTACAACTTCCGGGCGGTTTAGGCACATCTTCGGGAGGGTTGCGGGAATTTATTCCGTACCTTGCAAGAGCGTCTGTGGCATGCGGCTGTGACGGTATTTTTTTAGAAGTCCATCCCCAGCCCGACAAAGCATTGTGTGACGGACCAAATTCTTTTCCCTTAACAAGACTTGCATCTTTGCTCGAAGAATTAAAGAAAATAAACGCAATTGTCAAATAGAGGCAAAATGGTCATAAATAGCGCAAAAAGAGTTTTGGAAATCGAAGCCAAAGCGATAAAAAATCTTTTAAAAAGCGTTGACGATAATTTCACCCAAGCTATAGATTTAATTCTTTCATGCAAAGGCAGGGTCATTGTAACCGGCGTGGGAAAATCGGGAATAATAGGAAAAAAAATATCAGCTACACTTTCTTCTACCGGAACTCCCTCTTTTTTTCTGGAATCGGCAGAAGCTTTTCACGGAGATTTGGGAATGATTCTTGGAAATGATGTTATTCTGGCTATTTCCAATTCCGGTGAGACCGAAGAAATCAACAAGTTATTATCTTTTTTTAAAAAAAACGGGAATAAAATTATCTCATTTACTGGCAATAAAAAATCTACTCTGGCAAGGAAAAGCGACATAGTGATAAATATTTATGTGAAAAAAGAAGCTTGTTCTTTAGGCCTTGCTCCGACAGCTTCGACCACAGCGGCACTTGCAATGGGAGATGCTTTGGCCATTGCACTTCTTGAAAAAAGAGGGTTCAGGAAAACCGATTTTATTCGGCTCCATCCGGGCGGAACGCTCGGCAAAAGGCTAATGTTAAAAGTCGAAGACTTCATGATAACCGGAGAAAACATCCCTGTTGTCGGCGAAAACGCCGTTATTATGGATGCCGTAAAAGAAATTACAAAAAAGAAACAGGGGTTTACTTGCATAACAAACGAAAAAGGCAAACTTACTGGTATTATCACTGACGGGGATTTGAGGCGCGCGATTCAGCAAAATACAAATTTCAACAAACAAAAAACAAAAGAAATAATGACTCCTAATCCTCAAACCATTGAAAAACAAAAACTTGTAGCAGAAGCGATAGAAAAGATGGAGAAAAAGGCCATAACTTCTCTTGTTATTACAGACAAAATGAAAAAACCCGTCGGAGTCGTGCATTTACATGATTTACTGGGTAGAACTGAATTTAAGATTAAATAATCAATAAATCCTTTCTCGATAGCCCCAAAGCTATGTTCCTATATCTCAGTGGGCGATAGAGGATTTGAACTCCGATGTTTCAATCGGAGTCCGACTTCGCGTCGGACCTCCCATCTCGTATGGCAGGAACTTTTCTTAGTGGGCGATACTGGACTCGAACCAGTGGCCTCTGCGATGTGAACGCAACGCTCTAACCAGCTGAGCTAATCGCCCGACACAAAATTAAAAGTGGGCCCAGTAGGACTCGAACCTACGACACGCGGATTATGAGTCCGCTGCTCTGACCAACTGAGCTATGGGCCCATTCAACAACCAAATCAAATATTAAAAATTAGAATTATATACTAACTCTATTAAAGATAAAAGATGAAACTTTTGAATTTTGATTTGCCTGCTCCGATGTAACGTCGGAGTAAATTTTACCTTTTACATTTTAATTTTTGATTTTTAAATTTATTTCTTATTCAAGGTGTCCTCTTAAGGATTTACTTTTTGTGGGATGGCGCAACTTATTAAGCGCTTTTGCTTCGATTTGTCTTACTCTTTCCCTCGTTACGTTAAATTTTTTCCCGACTTCTTCCAGGGTATGTGGCGAAATACCTTCTCCGATACCAAATCTAAGTCTTAAGATATCTTTTTCTCTTTCGGGAAGAGTATCCAATACTCTTCCTATTTGTTCCTTCAACATGCTAAATGCTGCGGTCGTATCGGGCATTACGACTTCCTTGTCTTCTATAAAATCTCCGAAGTGACTGGCTTCATCGGAACCGATAGGGGTCTCTAAAGAAATAGGATGTTGGGAAATTTTTAAAACAGCTCTTACTTTGTCTATAGGTAATTTCATTTTTTGGGATAATTCTTCAACCGTAGGACCCCTGCCATATGTCTGCACGAACTTTTGCGTAATTCTCGAAAGTCGGTTTATCGTTTCAATCATATGCACAGGGATGCGAATTGTTCTCGCCTGGTCGGCAATTGCTCTTGTAATCGCTTGTCTTATCCACCATGTGGCATATGTCGAAAATTTATAGCCTCTCTTGTATTCAAATTTGTCCACAGCCCTCATTAAGCCCATATTGCCTTCCTGTATCAAGTCCAATAACGACAATCCTCTGTGGATATATTTTTTTGCAATGCTTACGACAAGTCTCAAATTAGACTGTATCATTTTTTCTTTCGACAGGCGTACTTTTCGCGCTTCTTGCAGAAGGAAGGGAAGGTGTTTCTGGAAATCTTTTTTCTTAATCTCCCATTCTCTTTCCATAAATCCGCTGGGAAGAAGTCCCTTTGCCTCTTTCTCCATTGCATTTTTTAACTGATGGACTAAGTTTGCAAGATTCTTCTTTTTTACGGTCCAATTATAAATATCTTCAGCTATCAATTTCTTCAGGATTTTTTTAATATTCTTATTGCCCTCTTCTATGTTTCTAGCAAGAAGTATTTCTTCCTCTCTTAAGAGCAGGGGAATTCTGCCCATCTGATAAAGATAAGCTCTTACGGGGTCCGAGAATTTGGCTCTTTCTACCTGAGGAACGGCTTTTTTGAGCGATATTTCTTTCTTTTTGTGGAACTCTTCACTGCTTGATACGATTTCTATGTGTAATTCATCCAATGTGGAAAGAATATCGTCTACATCCTGCGGGGAAATAACTTCTTCCGGAAGTATGTCTTGAATTTCTTCATAAGTTAAGTGTCCCTTTTTTTTGCCTTCTCTTATTAGCCTGTTTGTTCTTTTGCTGTTGTCACTTTTTAATATTTTATTTTTATTAATTTTTTTGTTTTTATTAATTTTAGTTTTTGGGGCCTTTTTATTTTTTTTCATGGTTTTCATTATATATTATCCTCGCATTTTTATAAAATTCAGGTAATCAATTTTTGAAGTTTTTCTATCTGCTCTTTCCTATATCTTTTATCTTTATTTTTTTTACGCCAATTTTGGATAATCTGTTGGGGCGGATATTGGGGAAGGAACTCGTTTGCCATTATTTTGGACAGGATTTCCCGCGCATTGGGGGAAAGAAAATTCAAAATAGCAGACAATTTAATTTGTCCTTTCTCTTTTGCTTTTGAGTATACCTCCCAAGCTATTTCTTTAAGATTATCATCTTGAAATTCATTTATATCTTCTTCCAAAATATCGTTTTCTGTTATCATCGATGATAAGGTCAATTCTTCTTCCGGCGGAAAGGATAATCTATAGTTTATTTTTTCTCCGCTGTATTCCAGTTTTTTACCTTTCTTAGACATTTCTTCCATAAGGACTTTTTCATCGCTGTCCAACGCATCCGCCAACATTTTTATATACTCGTTTTTCCTTATGGAAGATTGGACTTTGTTTATAATCGGCAAAATCACTTTTGAAATATTGACTTTGCCTTCTATAGTTTTACAGTCATACTGTTTCTCAAGACAACTTAAATAAAATTCCACTATATTTTGACTTTGATTCAATTTGGCTTTGAATTTTTCTTTTCCGTATCTTTTTATATAAGTATCCGGGTCTTCGGGGTAGGGAAGTTTCACCGCCAAGGGATTTAACCCTTCTTCTATAAAAAGTTCTAAACTTCTCAAAGACGCCCGCTCTCCCGCAGCGTCGGAATCATATACGATATATATGGTATCGGCAAGCCTTGAAAGAATTCTTATCTGCCAGCGCGTAAGAGACGTTCCCAAGGAAGCCACTATATTTTTTATTCCCGCTTCGTAAAGGGAAATAAGGTCCATATAGCCTTCTACTATAATAGCGCTTTTTTCCGCCAGGATGTTTTTGCGGGTTAAATTTAAACCGTAAAGAATTTTGCCTTTCTCGAAAACTTCGCTCTCGGGCGAGTTAAGATATTTCGGCAAGGAATCGTCTGTGCTCCTGCCTCCGAAAGCAATTGTTTTTCCTTGAGGATTGAAAATCGGGAAAATAACGCGTCTTCTAAAATAAGGATAGTTTTTATTGTCTTTTTTTAAAAGGACGCCGCTCTTTATTAATTGCTCGGATGCTAAATTCAGATTATTCAGTTCTTTCAATTGAACTTCGGCTGTTGGAGCGTAACCCAACAAAAAATCTTTTAGAGTCCTTTCTTTTAGACCCCGTTTAATCAGATATTGATGTGCCTCTTTCCCCTGTGTGGAATATAAAAATTTTGCGAACAGCAAATTCACCTGTTCAAGGACCGGATATAATTTGGAAGTCTTGCCTGCGGGCTTATTTTCTACTATAACGCCGATTTTTTTCGCCACCCACTCGACAGCTTCGGGGAAAGAGAGTTTTTCGTGCTCCATTATAAAATGAAAAACATTCCCGCCTTTACCGCAGCCAAAACAGTGAAATATTTGTTTTTCCGGAGAAACTATAAAGGAGGGGGTTTTTTCCTGATGAAAAGGGCACAAAATTTTATAATTTCTGCCGGCGGACTTAAGCGGATAAAACTCCCCGATAATTCTTACGATATCGGTTAATCCTAAAATTTCATTTATTTTTTCTTCTGGAATCATATTTTCTCAGAGACTGAGAATAGACAGGCTTTTTTGTTCTTTTGTTCTATGTCATCTATTTCATATTATCTGTAATTCAATGTCCCGTAAGTCCCTGTTTTTTATATACCAGTCGATTGTCCGCTCCAGTCCGTATTCTATCCCTATTTTGGGCGACCACGAGAACAGAATCTTCGCCTTCATAATCGAAGGAACGAGGCTAATAGAATCTTGTTTCTGGTTTTTCTCATAAGATATTAAACTCTGCGGTTTGTTAAGCTGAGAGAGAATTATATTTGCGATTTCTTTTACGGCAGTAATGTCTGAGTTGCCTATATTAATAACTTCTCCTTTTAAAGAATCAAATTTCATTTTTAATATCTTCTGAAGTGCTTCTATAAAATCGTCTATAAAAAGCAAGTTTTCTGCTTGCTCGCCGTTTTCCCACAGCTGCAGAGATTTGTTCTCTAAAGCAGACGTAATTAATAAGGGGACGGTATTCCCTAACGGCTGATATGGCCCATAAAGACTAAATACTCTTAAAATGACAACGGGGAGAGAATATCTACTGCTGTAGTAGTACGCCAATTGTTCTCCCAAAGCATCCATGATACCTTTTAAGTCAGCGGGCTTAGCGGGATGTTCCTCTATAACAGGGGAATCCGCTCCGCTACCATATACTCTGGAAGAAGATATGTGTATTATTCGCTGCAGATTGGAATCCTTTGCGAATTCGAAAATATTAGATAAAGAAACGATATGATTTTCAATGCTATCGGATTCGCACATATTGAGAAGGACTTGGGCATTCGAGAGCAAATTTTTAATTAAAATTTTATCTTTTGCCGTGCCTTGCCAATAAGTTACTCGAGGGTTTTCTTTAATTTCAAAAGGTAAAAGATTGGGATTTTCATTCAACACAAGAACCAAATCAGACGGGTTTTTTCCCAAAATCGAGTGAATAATATTAACGGCAGGGAAAGGCATTCCCCCTATTAAAACAATGCGCATATTAGTCCAAAATTGAAAACCTTACAATAAATTATTGTTCTTTATCTTTATTTCTTTTGGTCTTAAAATGGAACAACCCCAATTTTACAAATTCCTGCGAAGTTTTAGCAATAGAATCAATTTTTCGCTCCAGTCTTGCTAATCTTGCTCCTTCAAAAATCACCAATACAAGCACCAGAAAAATGGCGACCGAAACTAAAAGCGACAAAGGTTTTATCAAAACATCCATAAAGTCCTCTTTATTCCATTTTAAATTACGTCGGTTTGATTATAGCACCTTTTAAAGAGTAAAATAAGTAAAAATCTTTTTATACTTGGATTACAGGGATTTATAAAAACGATTATAGTGATTAAAGATTTAGTTAATCGGTGTAATCTTGCGTTTACTAATCTGTGTAATCATATTGTGAGCAGAGTGAACATCTTTATAAATGCTTAATATCCCTTTTTCTTTATTAATCGCACTTTATCTAATTCCTTCTCTGATAATTATTGTTTTTTTCTGGGTTAGAGCCGAAGCCAGAAAAAAAGAGAAGGCACCTCCTCAATCCAGCAAATTCAGTTATTGCTGTCCTATTTGCGCTTTTGTTTATATAGACAGTTCCAAAGGGCATTATTCCCGTTGTCCCCGTTGCGGTTCCCTAAACAAGAAAGAAGAGGCTCACAAAACCGAATAGGCAATTTATATCAATCGGTTTGTTTAAGTTCGTCCCAGAGAATAACTATTCTATTCTTATTCTTCTCTTTAAGATTTTTCACCCAATCGACAAAAAATTCCTGTTGTTTCTGTTGAAGCAATGTTTCGGTAATATTTTGTTTTTTCTCCTGGAATTTTTCGTGTGTGGGCTCTCTTATATCCTCAGTTTGAATTATGAAGGTTTCTCCCGTGATAGTATTAGCTTTACTCCATTTATCTTTAGGCGACGAAAAAGCCGCTTGGGCAATTTCAGGGGCATAACCTATGCCTCCAATAAAACCCTGGCGTGAAAAATACCCCGATTCCTTGATTTCTGCCGGATAATTCTTCACAATTTCTTCCGCTGTTTTTCCCTCTTGCAATTCGGATAATATATTTTCGATTGTTTTATCTGCCAAATCCTTGACTCTTTCATCTTCGACTATTCTACGTATCTTATCCGCTACATCCCTGTATTGCGGCGCTGATACAAAAGGCCGCAGTATCAAATACCCCTTTTCGACTTTTAGGGGTTCGCTAACTTCACTAAGTTTGATCGAAAAAGTCGTGTCATTAACAGCCAAGTTCCCGTTGAATTCCTGAAGCGGTTCTTCTCTCGAGAAATACCCCGTGACCCCGTAAAACAGTCCTTCTTTTTCCGCAAACGACCGCCAATCATCTTCGTCTAAAAGTTTAAGAGAGACATTAAAAGCATTATCTTTAAGCATTTCTTCTATTTCCGTGTCCGTATTTATATCAGTTCCCTCGGTCGGCTGCGCACTTATTAGAATATATTCTATTTTTCTCCATGGTCCGTCTTTAAAACTGTCTATATTTTTTTCGTAGTACTCCATAAGTTCATCTTCGCTTATTTGTAAATTTTCTCTCAAATTATCGGGATTTAACGAAATATATTTGATTTTCACTTGCGCATCCGAAGTAAGAAAATACTGGTAAGCTTCGTCTTCCGAAACTTCTACGGGAGCACCGACTTCATTTCTTAGTTTCTCAATGATAAATTGCATCCTGAAGTTTTCTTCCAATAAATTAATTTTTTCAGGATATCTATCACTGAATAAAAGGAAAATTTTATCGTCGAATTGTCCTTTTTCGTCCTTGAAATATTCTCTGATTCTTGAAGCTATTTCGTCATCGCTTACTTTTATTCCTCTCTTTTTAGCCTCTTCTTTTAAAAGTATGCGTTCTATTAACCCTTCCAGGACTTGATTTTTAGCCTGTTTTTCAAAATCATCGGAATATAAATCACCCCAAAGAGACATGTATTCTTGCAACTGAATTTCATATTCTGTCCAAGTTATAGGAGTTCGGCCTACTTTGGCAATTACGTTGGGAATTGAGCCCCTTTCAGCCACCCTTGACCAGCCGTATAAAAATATAAAAGCGGGAATAATAAGCATTAAGGTGCCTATTAAAATAACTTTTGTCTTTTTTCTTAAATATTTTAAAAGCATAGCGGCAGAATTATATAATAGTCAAGCTTTCTTTTCAAAAAAAGTTCTTGTATAATTTCGGCTAAAAGGATTTAAACATGTGGACATTAATACAAAAAGGCGGATTTCTAATATACCCTTTGCTTTTTTGTTCCGTTCTTGCTTTGACCGTAATTATAGAACGCGCAATAAGTTTATCCCGGGTGCAAATGAATAAAAAAAATTTCATGAAACATCTGGCTGAACTTATTTCCCGCAACAGAATAATGGATGCCGTAAATTACTGCGAAAAATATAACACTCCTCTTTCCCGCGTGATAAAAGCAGGCCTCATCAAGCATAATCAAACAAGAGATTACATACAGTCCGGCGTTGAAAAAGCTATAAGAGAAGAGATACCTTTCTTGGAAAGATATCTCGGTATTCTTGCCACTATTACTGCCGTAACGCCACTAATCGGTTTTTTGGGGACTGTTTCGGGTATGATAAAGGTTTTCATACAGGTGGAAGCTTCCGCCGAATTGATAAGCCCAAAGATGCTTTCGGGCGGGGTTTGGGAAGCCCTTCTGACAACAGCTTTCGGCTTAGCCATAGCTATTCCTACTTTAGTGGCTTATAATTTCTTCGTAAGCCGTTCCAGGAACTTAGTCAATGAAATAGAAGACGCAGGATTTGAACTATTATCTTTATTAAAGGGCGAAGAATATGAGGTTTAGCTATGAATATAGCAATCCCGTCTATTTCCAGCGCAGGAGAAAAGACACTTTAAAATTAAAATCGAGTTTGGAACTCACTCCTCTCGTAAATGTTGTTTTTCTTCTGTTGATATTTCTTATAGTTTCTTCTACTTTCGTTCAAAGACCGGGCGTAAAAGTCAACTTGCCCGTATCTTCTTCGGTATGGGGTGAAGAGAGAGAAAGGATATATGTAAGCTTAACTTACGACAATATACTTTTTCTGAATGAGAAAAGAACCGAATGGAAGCATTTTCCCGAAGTTTTAAACGAAATAGTGCTCAAACTCCAAAAACCGATTCTGATACTCAATGCGGACGAAAAAAGCACACATGGACAAATTATTAAAATAATGGACATAGCAAAACAAACCGGAATAGAAAGCATCATTATTTCTACGCAGCCGCCCGGTTTAAAAAACAATAAATCAAGCAATAAATAAACAATAGTCCAACTTAACTTAGCGGAATACGAGGTCTTATGTTATTCAAAAAGATAGCAATAATAGGCGTAGGTTTAATCGGCGGTTCCATAGGTTTGGCGGTCAAGAAAAGAAAACTGGCTGACAGAGTCATAGGTATAGGCAGAAGCGAACTTTCTTTACAAAAAGCTTTAAAAAAGAAGGCCGTAGATGAAATATCGTTAGATAAATCAAAAGTCAAAAACGCTGACCTGATTATTCTTGCTGCTCCGGTGCATAAAATACCCCCCCTTATCAAAGAATTGCTTCCTTATTTTAAAAAAGGAACAATTATTACAGATGTCGGAAGCACAAAGCAAGAAATTATAGAAGGGCTGGATAAATTTTTATCCCCTGGTGTAAGTTTTATAGGAGGACATCCCTTGGCGGGAAGCGAAAAAAACAGCGTAGAATTCGCAAATGCAGACCTTTTTGAAAAATCCATATGTTTTTTGGTCCCTTTCAAAAGTACGCAAAAGACACTGAAAAAACTAAAAAAATTCTGGGAGAAATTAGGGGCTTGCCCTATCGTCATTTCTGCAGAAGAGCATGATTTTTTAGTGGCGGGCATATCGCATCTTCCGCATATTGTAGCAGTAGCTTTGGTTAATTCATTAGCAGGCGTGAACTGGCGTGGGAAAAATATAACGGAGTTTGCAGGACAGGGATGGAAAGACACGACACGAATATCAGGCGGTTTGCCGGAAATTTGGATGGATATATTTTCTTCCAATGCAGATAAACTTAAAATATTCGTAAAAAAATTTGATAAACAGTGGAAGGATATAAGAGATTCATTGTTGAAAAAAGATTTCAAGAAATTGAAAATAATTTTGGAAAAAGCACAAAGGAAATCTTCTGATTTTTGACGGCTAAAACTTTTCTTATCTTAAGGTATTGACAAAGAAAAAATAATATGGTAAAAATTGTTGTTTGAGAAAAGATTAAGTAATATGTTGAAATATTTCAAAATTAATTGTTAGCAATAACTAAGGGGGGTGAAGAGATGGTTATGAATTTATTTAAGGTAAGATTCAAAGGTTTTACATTAATAGAACTTTTAGTTGTCATCGCGATAATCGGCATATTAGCCGCTATACTTATGCCTGCCTTACAAAGAGCAAGAGAATCCGCAAGACGTTCCAACTGCATCTCAAATCTCAAACAAATAGGTTTGTCAATAAATGTGTATTCACAGGATTGGAATGAAAAGTTTCCACAATATTATGCAACAACTGCTAATACGCAGATGGATTTCACACTTTTGATAAGAAACGGGGTATATTCGGTAGCAACCGTATTTTTCTGCCCGAGCGATAGGGATGGTGCCAGAAGCATGAGAGACGCTTCCTTTTTCTCTCCTGTATCATTTAGTGTTTGTGATGCCACAAATCCTTGTATTTCATATGCGTATGCTTTTAGGCTTGACGCAATGGAATACGCCGATACAGCTATTGCAGTTGATAAATCGGGAAATTATGGCGGCGCATGGCAGTCAGATTTAGTTGCTTCTACCCTCAAAAACCATGAAACTTACGGAGTAAATGCTGTTTTTGTTGACGGCCGCGCTCAATGGGTAACCGCCGGTAGTATAACCCGCGATATCCCGAATTACGCTAATGCAACAGATACTCCGGGATACTTGAGAAATCCACACTAAATTAATACTATATATAATAATTATAATATGAGGGAGGTGGAAAGATGAGATATATGAAAAAGGGGTTTACTCTTATAGAGCTTTTGGTTGTTATCGCCATCATAGGGATATTGGCTGCACTGCTTATGCCTGCATTACAAAGGGCAAGAGAATCCGCAAGACGAGGCGTTTGTCAATCAAACCTCAGCCAGATAGGCAAAAGTTTATTTATGTATGCGGAAGATTGGGACGGTTTTTGTCCGCGGACCAGAAATTTCGCTTATACAGTAGCCGATTTGCAACAGTTTATAGCTTTAAGTTCGTCTGGTACCACCCATATTACTACATATCCCAAATATGGGAACGGGGCTTTCATGTTCTGTCCGAGTGACAGAACCGCAATGAAAGACACAAACAATGTACTCAACGGTAATGGGCGGACTGCCCCACTGGGTTCTAATTTACCGTATAGCGCTACAAATACACGCGAGGTTTCTTACGCTTATGCATATAATATGACTCCGATGTACATATTTCCAAAGACAAATACCGGGACAAATGCATATGGTACCGGTGCGGGGCAAACTAACCCCGGCAGCCTTATACGAATTAGCATAACTGACCTAAATAACATCATGACTGTTTTAGCAGTCGATATGATCGGAACCGCCAGCGTTCTTACAGACATAGCCGCCCAAAATAACCCTCCCAACAGATGGACATGGGACTTACCGAATGCTACGTTAAAGAACCACGGCATTGAAGGTGTAAACATGCTCAAAGCCGACGGTCATGTTCAATGGTCCGATTTAACTTGGGGAGATGCATACGGCAATGTGTTAGATGCGGAGGGTGCAGCACTGCAAGTTCCCAACCTTTATATTTCTAACAATTCTTATCGCGGCTTTTTGGCAAACCCATAATATATTATAAAAAAACCCTTCTTGCATGGCAGGAAGGGTTTTTTTATTCAGAAAAATTATGGCAAAAACAAAAATATATGGTATAATCTTTGGTGATTGTATATTTGACAAACCCAATATACTTAAAATAGATTTCCTTTAGAAACTGAAAACTTTTTATCTAATATATCTTGAACAGTTACCAGTTTAATTTCTAAACCTTC
>JAQURI010000024.1 GCA_028715665.1 Candidatus Ratteibacteria bacterium | reverse complement strand
CACTGCTGGCACAACATTCTTACCAACCTTTGCGATATAATTGATTCAAGCGTGGATGCTATAAGATAAGACTCCACGCCCATATCCAAAAGTCTTGTAATAGTAGATGGTGCATCGTTCGTATGTAAAGTGGAAAAAACCAAATGTCCGGTAAGAGACGAATGTATGGACATTTCCGCAGTAGGCAAATCCCTAACTTCTCCTACCAGAATTATATCAGGGTCTTGTCGCAATATACTTCGCAAACATTTATCGAAAGTGAGTCCTATGGCGGAATTTATTGAAACTTGCACGATTCCTTCCACATCATATTCGACAGGTTCTTCCGTCGTAATTATTTTTACATCTATGCTGTTTAATTCCATAAGCGCAGCATAAAGAGTCGTTGTCTTGCCGCAACCGGTCGGACCAGTCACAAGAACTATACCATTGGGTTTCCTTATGATTTTTCTTATTTTTTCCAAATCGTTTTTCCTAAAGCCGAGTTCGTCCAAAGAATGTCTCAACACGGACTTATCCAAAACCCTCATAACTACGGATTCTCCGAAAACCGTCGGGAGAGTAGAAACGCGCATATCTATCTCATTGCCGCCCATATGCAAAGCTATCCTTCCGTCTTGAGGTTTTCTCCTTTCTGCAATATCCATCTGCGCCATTACTTTAATCCTGGTTGTAACAGGAATTGCAAAATGTTTTGGAGGAGGCAGCATCTCATACAATATCCCGTCTACCCGGTATCTTATTTTAAACTGGTCTTCAAACGGTTCAAAATGTATATCGCTAGCCCTGTCCTTAATTGCCTGAATAAGCACAAGATTAACTAATTTTACTATCGGCAGTTGCCTTGCCATTTCTTCCAAAGCGGCAAGGTCCGCAATTTCTCTTTCTTCTTCTCTCCCAGACGTTACCGTAGCCTCAACTTCTTTTAATAAGTCTTCAATACTTCCCGCCTGCACGCCATAAAATTTTTCGATACTTGCGTTAACCTCTTCTTCATTACTCCTTAAGCCCTTAACCTCGCAGTCCAACATAAACCTTAAATCGTCCAATATCTGGATATTCATGGGGTCTCCCATCGCCACGACTAAAGTATTGCCTTCCATGCGGACGGGAATAATTTTATACGCTTTTGCGATGGAACTGGGAACTCTGTCCAATAAATCCTTGGGAATTTTTATCTGGGACAAGTCTACTTCTTTCATGCCGAGCTGGACGCTTAACACGGAAAGAATATCCGCCTCGCTGACATAGCCCCTCTCTACAAGGATTTTCCCCAAAAGTTTGCCGCTTTCCCTTTGTTCAGTCAAAGCTTTATTCAATTGTTCTTCGGTAATTAATTTCTTCTCTTTTAGGATCTCACCTATGAGATGTTTTTTATCTTGATTCATCTTTAGATAGCTCCTGCAATTTAACTTTCATGGAATCAATATCGGTACAACGGGTAACCAGTTCTTCATAGGAAATAATTTTTTGGGTATACAGTTTAAAAAGGCTGTCGTCCATTGTCGTCATTCCATATCTTGCTCCGGTCTGAATAAAAGAGGTTATTCTGTAAGTCTTTCTTTCGCGGATAAGTGCCTGAATGGCAGGGATAGCAACCATTGTTTCAAAACAGGCCACTCTACCTTTGCCGGAAGCTTTAGGCAGTAATTGCTGCGATATCACACCCACAATATTCGAAGCCAACTGAATACGGGCTTGTTCTTGTTGCGCAATCGGAAAGGCATCTATAACCCTGTCAATACTTTGAGCCGCGCCCGTCGTATGAAGAGTAGAAAAAACCAAATGCCCGGTTTCGGCAGCCATCAATGCCGCTTCCATAGTGATCAAATCCCTCATCTCTCCCACAAGTATGACATCGGGGTCTTGCCTCAACGCTCTTATAAGCCCGTCTTTAAAACTTGTTACATCCGAACCTATTTCTCGTTGCGTAACTATGCTTTTTTTGTTTTCGTGAAAATATTCTATTGGGTCTTCGATAGTAATAATATGACAATCCATTTTTTCATTAATATAATCCATCATTGTAGCCAACGTAGTTGTTTTGCCGCTTCCGGTAGGACCTGTTACTAAAACTATTCCGCGCGGGCGGTATAGAAGTTCTTTGATTTTGTCAGAGAGACCAATCTCTTCAAAAGTCAACAATTTATAGGGAATAAGTCTTAGTGACAATCCGATTGTTCCTCTTTCATAAAACACCGCCACTCTAAACCTCGCTAATTCTCCAAAACTGAAACCAAAGTCCGTATTACCCAATTCTTTCAACCTTTTTTGGTGAAGAGGAGTTGTAACACTTTTCATGAAGCGTTCGGTATCTTGGGGAATAAGCGGCGGATAATCCAATTCATGCAGCGAACCGTGTATCCTTAAAATAGGGGGCTTGCGTACCTTTAAATGCAAATCCGAAGCATCTTCGTCCACAACAATTTTTAGCAATTCTGATATTTCCATTTCTTTCTCCTCACCTTGCCCAGAAACCGGAGGTCAGATTACAGAAGTCAGACATCAGAAATCAGATAGTGGTTGTATCTTATCTGTCTTCTTTTTTCATTCCTCGACATCAACAACATCAGTTTGAGTGGTTGATATAACTTCTTCTACGGTGGTAATTCCCCGGCAAGCCTTAAGCCATCCGTCTTCCCTTAAAAGTTTCATTCCTTCTTGACAGGCTAAATCCCTAATTTTGCGAGAAACGATTTGTCCCATAACTATTTCCCTTATTTTTTCGGACATAACCAAAAGCTCGAATATTCCTAACCTGCCTTTATAGCCGGTGTTATTGCATTCTGCGCAACCTCTACCTCTCTTAAAAGTCGCTGTTTTCAATATTTCCGGTCCCATTTCCTGCTCTATCAATTTAAGAATATCTTCCGGCGGCTGATAATCCTCACTGCATTTCTTGCATACGGTTCTGACTAATCTCTGAGCCAATATCGCCTGAACTGAAGAGGAAACCAAAAATGGTTTTACGCCCATATCTATCAATCTTGTGAGCGCACTTGCAGCATCATTGGTATGAAGAGTCGAAAAAACAAGATGTCCGGTCAACGCCGCTCTTACAGCTATTTCGGCTGTTTCTGTATCGCGAATTTCTCCGACAAGAATTACATCGGGAGCTTGTCTAAGCATACTTCTTAAAGCGTTAGAAAAAGTAAGGTCGATTTGAGGATTTACGGGCACCTGATTTATACCGGAAAGCTGGTATTCCACCGGGTCTTCCACAGTTATGATTTTTTTATCAGGAGTATTGAGTTCGTTAAGCACCGCATAAAGAGTAGTCGTTTTACCAGAACCCGTAGGCCCGGTGACCAGAATAATTCCGTTCGTAGTTCTTATAACTTCCGCCCATTTTTTTTGGTCTTCTTCTATAAAGCCCAATTCACCCAGCCCTAAAAGGAGGCTTGATTTATCTAAAATTCTCATAACTACCGATTCACCGTGAATACCCGGTAAAGCCGACACACGCAAATCGAGTGTTTTGCCCATCAACGTTACGAGAATTCTGCCGTCTTGAGGCAATCTTTTTTCTTCTATTTTCATGCCCGCCAAAAGTTTAATTCTCGAAAGGACAGAAGCTTGTATTTTTTTGGGAGGGGCTTGCATTTCCTGAAGTATTCCGTCGATTCTATACCTTATGCGAAGTCTATTGATAAGAGGTTCGACATGGATATCGGAAGCTCTCATTTTGAATGCTTCAAAAATAAGCATGCTGACAAACTTTATTATCGGGGCATCTTCGGGATTCTCATCCTCTTCCACGCTTTCCAATCCCGCAATCGACAAGTTCGATTCGCTTATTTCGGTCACCAACGTACTCAAGGTTTCTTCCGCAACACCATAGTGCTGGGTAAGCTTAGCCTCCATATCTTGTTCTTTTGCCAGCAAAGGATTGATTTTGCGCCCTATTGTCTTTTCGAGATTATCAAGCGACAAGAAATCCAAAGGGTCAGCCAAAGCAACTGTCAACACATCGTCTTCTAATTTTAGAGGTAAAAGTTTATATCTTCTTGCTACTGTTGCCGATACGAGATTGATGACTTTCTTAGGGGGGCTATATTCCTTCAGATTAATGGGAACCAAACCAAAATGCGAAGCTAATGCTTTGGTAAGCGCTTCTCTGCTGATAAACTCGAGCCTTACTAAAATATCTCCTAATCTATCGCCTGTCTCTTGTTGTTCTTTTAAGGCAATCTCAAGCTGTTTTTCATTTACCAGCCCCATATTCACTAGTGTATCTCTGAATACTTGTTGTTCTCTTTTGCCCATTGTTATTAATGTTCTATTTGCCCAAAATTGAACAATTGAAATAAAAAGATATCAAACATCCAACCAATAGTCAACCCCGTTAGAGTTAAGAAGTGCTCCTATATTTACTTTTAACAAGGATGCCGTTTACTATAAAAAGCATGTTAGCAATTGGCACTTCTGACGGTCGCCCGCCATTACTTTAGTTGTGGGCGACCGAACTCTAACGGGGTCAACCCCGAACCACTCAGGGTTAACTATTTTCAAGTCTGCGCCCCAATAACTTCTCAACCGTTTTAAAATCTCCTTCCGTGTTTACGCTTTCCGCGTCAGACTCGCTGATAATAACTTTGATTTTATATCCGTTTTCCAAAACCCTCAACTGTTCCAATTTTTCTTTCTCTTCCAACGACGAAACAGGCAATCCCGCTATTTTTTGCAGGAAATCCATTCTATAAGAATATACCCCGAAATGTTTCAAGAAATTAAAATCACCCGTTATGCCGTCTCTATAATTAGGTATGGGCGAACGGGAAAAATAAAGCGCAAAATTATCCTCATCAACTACTACTTTTACTATATTTGTATTTTCAAAGTTTTTTATATCCGAAGATTCGTGTGCTAAAGTCGCTATGTCAATTTCTTTTGATTTATGCAAGCATGATATAAGATTTTCTATAGCTAAAGAAGAAATCAAAGGCTCGTCAGCCTGGATATTGACAATTATACTTTCTTTCTCAATATTTAAAATCTTAGCAGCTTCGGCTACTCTATCGGTCCCGCATTTGTGCGAAGAAGAAGTTTTGATGACTTTTCCGCCAAAGCCTTTAGCGGCTTTTTCTATCTCTTCGCTGTCCGTAGCAATAAAAACTCTATCGAAAAAAACCATTCTTGAGACGTTTAGCCAGACCCATTCAATCAAAGGTTTATCCAAAATTTTACGTAAGAGTTTGCCGTGTGTTCTGGTTGAACCATATCTTGCCGGAATAATACAAAAAACTTTTTCCATTTGAATCTTTAGTTTAAGAAGTTGCTCCTTTTTTGCCCGTTTGTCTCTCCATCTCCAACAGTTGTCTTCCGTACTCAAAGCCTTCAGTCGCCGCCGCATCGTCGCTTCTCATAGTTCTGCTCTTGGAAATTTCCGAATTATAAAACTCTCTTTTGCTTAACAGATTCAAGAATCTATTCTTAAAATCGCCGAAGCTTTCCCCATAAATATGATAAGAATCGGAAATGTCAACATATCTGCCGACCTCCACTTTTCTTTCGATTTTTTTCGATATTTCCTCGGCAATGTATCTTTGGAGTTCGGTAATGCCAAAAAGATTCATAAATGCCGCCCTGTAAGCGTCTCTTGAACGCCAATGCGTATTCATCGCCAAATAAAGTTTGCCGTTTTCCTCAAAAATTCTGCACCATATTCTTTGAAGACACGGGGGGTCATCGGCATCGGCATCGCAAAAAGGTATCCAGGTAATTGCTTGGGCTCTCCTTGAATAATGCGTGGCAGAAAGTTTTTCTATCAATTTTTTGACCTGATTGACCCCCACACCAAAGTTTTTGGTGTGGGGGTGAAGATTCGGATTTTCCGGCAAATGATAATTAAAAAGTCTGTCATGATAAGTATATGTCCATTTGCCCTCTTCCGGATTTATCCAATGGTCATGGACACCAAAAACTATTTCCTGTCTGTATTTTTCCAAATCTTCCATTCCGCCGGGAAATGCGAGATGAATACGCGGCTCGGAAAAAGGCTCGCTTATAGCCATGACCATTGTTGCGTCTTTGCTCGGCGGGTCCGATTTTTTATCATATTCGGTTTTATTTTCTGCGCCTTTTTCCCACAAAGCCACAAGGCTTTTTTCCCAGACCTCCGCAATACACTTGCCTTCTATCACAATTACAGGTAATTTCATTTTTTCTAATTATTTTAAGGGTATTTTAGCATTCCTATCGCAAGATTGTCTATCATGCTGATTATATAATTACCGACTATTAATATACGGATTATAGTATATAATATAAATGATGAAACCTTTTCTGCTTTTTGTGTTTTGGCTGCTTAATATAAAAAAACGCACGTCTCAAACGCCTTTCCATCCCGAGATATGGGGGTTATTGCCGTTCCTTATGTTTCCGTTGATACTGGCTATCCCATGGTACTACCAAATCACCCAACCGGAAAAACTTTCTTTTTTTCAAACAAGTTATTTGTCGGGGATAGGACCGATGTTCCTCTATTATATATTTGGTTTAATAATAATGTTGTTTATAACAATAATATCTTTCCCGCATGTACCGAATTTAAAAATTTCATTTTTGGGTTATTTTTTTATGATAAGCGGAGTTATTTATGCTTTCAGACTGGCAAATGCCCCTTACTTCAGGAACTTTGGACATATGACGCCTTTTTACTTTTTAGTAATGATTAATTTACTGTTGATAAGTATTGTACCGGGATTCATGCGCAGAGAAACCAACAGAATCATTTGCGCGATAGCAATGTCAACGGAATTGGGGTTGGTAATGCTATTGTTAGAAAAAGGAGTTATTATATTTGATTTGACGTTACGACATGGCGTATGGATTTTCCCATTATGCGCCATACTTATCATAACGAGCTGGTTCTTCTCAAGAAACGATTACGGTCTGGGCGGAGGAATTTCGGGACTCGCATTTTATTATACTTTCGGCCACGTATTCAGAAATACTGCAATTGAAAATATCATTTGGCTATCTACTCCTCTCTTACTATCGATAATCATCCTCTATAACTGGCTTATAAGACTTTCCTACAGGGTATCATATGACCCGGTATTAAATATTTATACAAGAGGATTTTGCAACAATATAATACATGGACATGCCAATATAAATATGGGCAGCAAATTTTCAGTGGCAATGGTGGACATAGACCACTTCAAAAGAATTAATGATACCTATGGTCATGAGGTTGGAGACATAGTTTTGCATACTATTGCCCAAGTAGTGCGCGGTTACGCAATGCCGAGAGGCATTACCTGTCGCTACGGCGGTGAAGAATTGGCAATATTTTTCCCCCATACGAACCTTTATAAAGCGGTCTCTATTTGCGAAAGAGTCCACAAAGCAGTAGGGAAAGTCAGTGTTCCCGTAGCCAAAAATAAAAAAGAAACACTGACAATCAGTATAGGAGTAGCTACTAACAATAAAGGCGAAAGCATTCTTCACACATTAAAAAGAGCAGATGAGGCGCTTTATCGCGCAAAAGAGGGGGGACGAAATCAGGTGAAAAAAGCTGAACTGACGCCGACAGAACCTTTGCCGGGAAATAATCTCCAAGAGCAACAACAAACTCAACACAACATAAATCAAACCGACATGCAATCGGAAAAACCCAACCTATAAAAATGAGCAGAGATGGCAAAGAAAAATCTAAATATCTCGTTTTTCTGGAAATTGTCATCCTTATTGTTTTAATTATTATTGCGTTAAAATTAAGAATAGTAGTAATAAATTCTACGGGTTATGATGCAATATACAAAGTTCCCCTATTTGTTTTACCACTACTTTTAATCGGTTATATTATCTGGGAACTTTTCGGCGACCAAATCAGCGCACCCATCGCTTCATTTCTTTTGCAATCGGGAGAAAGAATTTCCAAACCCAAAAATTATTCCAGAGCGCGCGCTTTACTCGCACAAAATAAAATTGAAGAGGCAATAAAAGTTTACGAAAGACTCATAAATAAAGACAAATTCGATATTACGGCATACTGTGAACTTGCAGACATCTACCATGAAAAATTAAAAGATTACTCGGCTGCTTTCAACTGCTATGAAAAGATAGAACAATACGCCAGGGAAAACACCGATATAATTTTTGCCATAAACCGCAAAGTTGACATTTATTTGTCAAACAAAGATTACCCCGGGGCAATAAAAGAACTCAAAAAAATAACACAAAAATTTCCAAAAATAAAAGATTCGGCGCGCGCCGAAGAGAGAATTAAAAAACTGCAACATTTGATTAACTCCGCAACGTAAACCATCCCGACGTTACGTCGGGATACTCTGCGGGGTAATCCAAAAGGGATAGACCTTCCTAATTCCATATAAAGGAAGGGTCTAATCGTCACACACTCATTTTTCCATTGAAAAAAATAAAACCCCTGTGTTCCGATTATAATTGACTTCGGTTTTTCTTTTGGTTATCATAGCCGCTGGTGGTCATGCCAAGCGGGGAGATAGCGGTGCCCTGAACCTGCAATCCGCTACAGCAGGGCTTAATTCCTTCTTGGAGGTCTCGTATTTCTTAGTTTAAGAATCAAGCAAGGGACGATGAAGGTTGGCTCCTGTGCAACAGAGATTTACGAACCCCGTCAGGTCCGGAAGGAAGCAGCGGTAAGTAAAAAACTCTGGGTGCCGCAGGGTTCGCCCAGAACCGAGCTTGCTCTGGTTCTGGGTTTAGTCTGGCTGGAGTTACCTGCCTGATGATTATCAAAGAAAGAAAGAACGAAAAGAAGGTGCATGATCACCGTATTAAAAATACCAAAAATGGAAATATGATAGAAATACGATAGATATACATGGATATATGTAGAAAAACAATTATATTTCAATTTATTTCCATGTATTTCTATTTATATCTATTCCTTTAATTAAAGAGATATGGCGGAATATAAAGTTTTGGCAAGAAAATGGCGTCCCCAAAATTTTAGCGATATTTTGGGACAAGAACATATTGCTCTCACCCTCCAGAATGCCTTAAAACAAAACAGAGTTTATCACGCATATCTTTTCGCCGGTCCCAGAGGCATAGGAAAAACCACCACCGCAAGAATTTTAGCAAAAGCCGTAAACTGCGAGAAAGATACAAAAGGGGAACCCTGCAATAGTTGTCCTTCGTGTTTGGAAATTACGGAAAACAGAAGCCTGGACGTAATAGAGATAGACGGCGCTTCAAATCGCGGTATCGAGCAAATAAGAGAACTGCGCCAGAATATAAAATTCGGCACGTCAAAATCCAAATTCAAAATCTATATAATAGACGAAGTTCACATGTTGACTAACGAGGCATTCAACGCACTCTTAAAAACATTGGAGGAACCGCCCCCTCATGTAAAATTCATATTCGCAACGACAGAACCTTACCAAATTCCCATGACTATTCTATCCAGGTGCCAACGCTTTGACTTTAAAAGAATTTCCGCAAGTTTAATAGAAAAGAAACTGAAAACGATAGCAGAACAAGAAAAGATAAAAATAGATGCCGACAGTTTATTTTTGATAGCAAAATTTTCTCAAGGCAGTTTAAGGGACGCCGAAAGTATTTTGGAGCAATTATCTATATTTACAAACGGCAATATAACGATAGATAAAGCCAAAGAACTCTTGGGGATGGTTGACGAAGAAATATTCTTCGACCTTGCAGTTCTTTTCTGCGAAAAGAACGTCACAAAAATATGGCAATTGTTTAATGACCTGAACCATCGCGGTAAGGACATACCGAACCTGCTTAAAGATTTTATGCATTTTTTAAGAGATATGCTTTTGCTAAAAAAAGGCATCGAATCTTCCGAGTTACTCGATATAAGGCCTAATTACCGAAGCAAACTTAAAGAACTTGCGGAGAATTTCGAAGAAGAACAAATTCTTTCTCTGATAGATTCATTATCTTCAATATCTTACAAAATAAAAAGAAGCGAATCTGTAGTGATGGATTTGGAAATTTATATACTGGGACTTGTTAAAGAAATGAACACGGAAAAACCTACGACATCCATTCCGAAATCCATCACGGCAAAGCCAAAAATATCCGAAAACACCAAGGAACCAGCCGCAACAAAACTTTACGCAGAAAAACCTTTATCAGATGCCGCTATCACGAAAAAACCCGCTACGCAGGTAAAAGAAAACCCGAAAATAGAAAACTTAAGCGCAATCTGGGCGGAAATATTAAAAGAAGTCAAGGAGAAGAGCACAACACTTTCCACAATTCTTGCAAACAGCAAAATATACGATTTCGGGAATAATATAATAAAGATAGAACTGGATAAGACAAACAACTATCTAAAAACCACCCTGGAAAAAAGCAAAAAGTTTCTGCAGAGTAAAATCAGCGAAAAAATCGCCCGCGTAATTCAACTTGAATTCGTCCACAAAGAAAAACAGGAAAACAAAAAAGAAGGTCTAATCGAAAAAACAATGAAAATATTCGACGCAAAAATAGTGAAAGAAAAATAGGAGATAAGCCGTGAAAAATATGGGAAAACTTTTAAAAGAAGCGCAAAAGATGCAGGAGAAAATGGCAAAAGTCCAGGAAGAGCTGGCTTCAAGAAAGGTCGAGGCATCAGCCGGCGGCGGAATGGTAAGGGTTGAAGCCAACGGTGCGCAGGAACTTGTATCCATAAAAATCGACAAAGAAGTGGTAAATTCAAACGACATAGAAATGTTGGAAACATTGATACAAGCAGCGGTCAATGAAGCACTGCGAAAATCCAAAGAAATGGTCCAGCAGGAACTCTCACAGGTGACAGGCGGATTCAATATACCGGGACTGACTTGAAGACAGAAAACAGATGACAGAGGACAGAGAAAAACGATGGACGATGGATGAAGGACGATAAAAGTCAAAATGAAAAAGGTAAAACTACCCGCCCAGAAAATTTTGTCGGGCAGGCAATCTAAAATTAAAAAATGAAAAAGTTTTTCAAGATAGCAGGCATTATTTTAGGGATATTAATAATTTTGCATACTATTTTAAATATCACATTTAGTATTCAACTCCGCAATAAAATCAATGAGCTGAAAAGACAAGGCAGACCCACCACAATTGCCGAAATTATCCCTCCGCCTGTTCCTGATGAAGAAAATGCGGCAATATTCTATAACAAGGCATTTGAAATGATGAAAAACGAAGAGGGAAGCAATGTAAAAAAGCTTAGTACAGTCGAAAAATACCTTAAATCTTTATATGATCTTTCTCAGTGGACTGACGAACAAAGAAAAGAAATTTCAGAACTAATCAATTCTAAAGAATTACAAGATATTTATTCTCTCCTTGAAGAAGGTTCCCAAAAAACAAAATGTAATTTTAATCTTGAATATGAAAAAGGACCTTATATGGAATTGCGCCATTTATCAAAGATAAGGCAAGCAGTAAGGTTTCTTTGTATGAAAGCTGTGCTTGAAACAGAATCGGGTGATATAGATAAAGCATTTGATACGCTTATTGTCAGTTTGAAGGTATCAAACCATCTGAAGGATGAACCAGTTTTATTTTCACAACAGACAAGGTATAGCTGTGATTGGATAATAACGAATTGCATTGAATTTATATCAAATTCAAAAAATATTTCCCCTCAGATAGCGAAATTAATAATAGACGAACTTTCCACTCACAAAAGTGTTGAGCCGATTATTAAATGTATAGATGCAGAAAAGGTTCACATAGGGATGTGGGTATTTGATAGATTGGTACATTGTAAAGTTTCTTGTAATGAATTGTTTGGTGGTGATTATATGGGAGAACGATGGGATTACTTTGTCCCTTTTCATCCCTGTGTAACAACAACCCCTATCTATATACCAATTTGGAAAAAAGATGAGATATATTATTTAACTTTTTTATCAAAAATACAGGATAATTGTAATTTACCTTATTATAAAGTTGCTCAAGAAGAACAAAGTAATCCGATGAAAAAACAGATACCAAAATACTGTGTTTATACCAGAATAATTATGCCATACCTAGATAGAATATTGAAGTATAGTTTAGCAAGACACCAGGCAAATATTAGTGTTTGTAAAGTTGGCCTTGCTTTGAAAATTTTTAAGGCGGGAACCGGAGATTATCCGGAAACACTTTTCTTTTTAAGTGAACGCTCCATTGACCCATTCAGTGGTAAAGAATTAATTTACAAAAAATTAGATGACGGCTTCATTCTTTACAGTTTAGGTCCAAACATGAAAGATGATGGCGGTATTCACCAAAGAGAAGTTGGATATAAAGAAGACTATGATATTGTCTGGAAATGCGAGAAATAGTTTATAATTTGTTTCTTTTGGAATTTTGATATTTGATTTTTCATTTTTGATTTGTCATTTTGACTTTTTACTTTTAACTTTTAATTTCTGACCGAGCATAGCGAGGGAAAGACGTGTATCCAAAAAGTATAGAAGAACTAATTAAAAGTTTGACGGAACTGCCTTCTTTGGGCCCTAAATCGGCCGAAAGAATCGCGTTGCATTTGCTCGATAAACCGCACAAAATAGAGCAACTGATAAAAGCCGTAAAAAACCTTGAAAAAGTAGGATACTGCGATAAATGCAATTCATATACTGAAAAGAAAATCTGCTCGATATGCGAAAATCCCCAACGCGAAAAAAATAAAATATGTGTTGTGGAAGAGCCGCACCAGGCGGACATAATAGAAAAAAGCGGGATATTCAAAGGGCTTTATTACGTCCTGCACGGAAGCATTGCCCCATTGGAAGGCAAAAATCCGCAGGATTTAAAAGTGGACAAACTTATCAAAAGAATAAAAGAAGACCACATAAAAGAAATAATATTGGCAACAAACCAGGAATTTACTTTGCATTACATGGTAAAATTACTGAAAAATTTCAAAGTAAAGGTTTCCTGCCTGGCAAAAGGAATTCCTGTAGGCGGAAATATCGAGTATGTGGATGAACTTACTTTAAAGGAAGCGTTTAAAGGAAGACGGGAAGTATGAACCCAAAAGGCGAAATAATAAAAGTATCAGGGCCGCTTGTGATAGCAAAAGGAATACCCGATGCGCGCATGTATGACATGGCCAGAGTCGGAAACATGAATTTAATCGGAGAAATTATAGCGCTTAAAGCCGACACTGCCTCGATACAGGTTTATGAAGAGACTTCGGGTATAGGTCCCGGAGAACCCGTAGAATCCACAAATGCTCCTCTTTCGGTAGAGCTGGGACCGGGGCTTCTTAAATCCATCTTTGACGGCATTCAACGTCCTCTGGGCGTTATAAGAGAAAAAACGGGCGATTATATTTCAAGAGGCCTTACACTTCCAGGCATTGACAGAAAAAAGAAATGGAAATTCAAACCTATCGTAAAAAAAGGGGACGAAATAGAAGAAGGAGATATTATAGGAGAAGTCCAGGAAACACCTGTTATCACTCATAAAATAATTGTTCCGTTGTCAGTAACAGGCAAAATAAATAAAATACAAGAAGGGGAATATACTGTAGAAGAAACCGTTGCACAAATAGAAACAAAAGATGGGAACATAGATATAAAAATGCTCAGCAAATGGCCCGTCAGAACAAAAAGAAGATATAAAAAGAAACTTGCTCCCGACGAACCTTTAATAACGGGACAAAGAGTTGTAGATTTCCTCTTTCCGCTGGCAGAAGGCGGGACAGCATGTCTGCCCGGCCCTTTCGGAAGCGGCAAAACCGTCCTTCAACACCAATTAGCAAAATGGAGCAATGCTCAAATCATAATTTATATCGGGTGCGGAGAAAGAGGCAATGAAATGACATCCGTTTTGATGGAATTTCCGGAACTTATTGACCCTTACACTAACCAGCCCCTTATAAACCGCACCGTTCTTATAGCGAATACTTCTAACATGCCTGTTGCGGCGCGGGAAGCTTCTATATATACAGGAATAACCATCGCAGAATATTTCAGGGACATGGGATATAACGTAGCCGTAATGGCGGATTCCACTTCCAGATGGGCAGAAGCAGTAAGGGAAATCTCCGGACGACTGGAAGAAATGCCGGGAGAAGAGGGATATCCCGCATATCTTGCTTCACGGCTTGCTGAGTTTTATGAAAGAGCAGGCAAAGTCCGATGTCTGGGGAAGGAAGAAAGAACCGGCAGTTTATCAGTAATAGGTTCCGTTTCTCCGCCGGGAGGCGACTTCGCAGACCCGGTTGTTCAATCTACGCTAAAAGTGGTTAAAGTTTTCTGGGGACTTGAGGATAAGTTGGCATATGAAAGACATTTCCCGGCAATAAATTGGCTTACTTCTTATTCACTTTATGTAGAGAATCTCGAGCAATATTATTTGGACCAGTTCGGCAAGGACTGGGAAGAGAATAAAAAAGAATGTATGCGCATACTTCAAGAGGAAGCAAGTTTGCAGGAAATAGTCCGGCTTGTCGGCGCAGAAACGCTTTCGCCCAAAGACAGAATAATATTATATACCGCGAGTTCCATAAGAGATGATTTCCTTCACCAGAACGCATTCGACAGCATTGACACATATACAAGTTTAAAAAAACAATATTTGATGACTAAAGTCATATTATATTTGCATCACAAAATGTTAGAGGCAACTGAGGAAAACATTTCTATAGAAAAACTTTTGAATTTAAAAGTAAAACA
>JAQURI010000023.1 GCA_028715665.1 Candidatus Ratteibacteria bacterium | reverse complement strand
CTCCCATATATTCTTCGGGAGCGACCACTTCCGTTTTCATCAGAGGTTCCAAAAGATAAGGGTTTGCTTTCTTCATGGCTTCTTTAAAAGCCATTGAAGCGGCTATATGAAAAGCTATATCCGAAGAATCAACTTCGTGATAAGAACCGTCAAGTAATATAACCCTCACATCAATCACGGGATAACCGGCAAGCACGCCGTTCTTCATCGCATCTTGAACCCCTTTTTCGATGGATGGAATAAAATTCGATGGGATTGCTCCCTGTTTTATTTCATTTATGAATTCAAAAGTAGGTTTTTTGGTTTCCGCTTCTTGTTCCGTAACTTGCAAAGACTTATTCATCTTGGCTTGTTTTGCCGCCCGCTTTTTATCATGTCTCTTGGAAGATTCGCTTACATGAGATATAGGTTCAATTTTTAATATTACATGACCATACTGTCCTCTTCCGCCGCTTTGGCGTATAAATTTACCTTCTGCCTCGGCACCCGCACTGATAGTTTCCCTGTAAGTTACCTGTGGCTTTCCTACAGTCGCTTTTATTTTGAATTCATCCAGTATTCTGGCGGTAATCACTAAAAGATGGAATTCTCCCATTCCGGAAATTATCGTCTGGGAAGTTTCTTCGTCCTGAGAAACTTTAAATGTCGGGTCTTCATCTTCCAATTTTCTTAGAACTTGCTGAAGTTTTTCCCCTTCTTGTTTATTGTTCGGCTCAATCTGGACGAAAATCACTGGTTCCGGGAAAGTCACTCCCTCAAGGATAAGGGGATGTTCTTCGTCGCAAATAGTATCTCCCGTGGCGGTGGATTGCAACCCAACTACAGCAACAATCTCTCCGGCAGAAGCATGTCTTCTTTCTTCTCTTTTATTTGCATGCATCAAAAATATTCTTTGTATCTTTTCTGATTTGTCTTTGGAAGAATTGTAAACCCTGTCTCCTACTTTTATATGTCCGGAGTAAATCTTTATATAAGTGAATCGTCCCGTGAAAGGGTCGGTTACTATTTTAAAAGCCAATGCGCAGAAAGGCTGTTGTTTATCGGATTTTCTTTCTTCCTCCTGCCCGGATTTCGGGTTTTTACCTTTTACATGCGGGACATCCAACGGAGACGGAAGATATCGCACGACTGCGTCAAGGAGGGGCTGAATAACTTTATTTTTTAGAGCCGAACCGCAAAGAACCGGGACCATTTTTTCTTTTATTGTTGCATCTCTGATGGCTTTATGTATCAACTCATCCCCTATCTTTTCCCCGTGAACAAACTTGTGAAGTATTTCTTCGTTTACTTCAGCTAATTTTTCTATCAGAAGTTCTCTGTGTTTGAGGGCTTTTTCTTTGTGTTGCTGCGTCAAATCAACAACTTTATAATCCAGCCCAGTTGGGTCTTCGTATAATAATTCTTTTAAGCTGACCAAATCTATGGCGCCTGCAAATTGGTCGCCTGCTCCAATAGGCAATTGCAAAGGCAAAACGTGGGCCTTAAGTTTCTTTCTCATTTCTTCTATGGCCGCTTCGTAATCAGCGCCTTCCCTGTCCATTTTATTTATAAATGCGATTCTGGGGACATTGTATTTATTTGCTTGACGCCATACCGTTTCGGATTGAGGTTCAACTCCCTCGACAGCGCCGAATACAGTAACTGCTCCGTCCAAAACTCTTAAAGACCTTTCCACTTCTGCGGTAAAATCCACATGACCCGGGGTATCTATAATATTTATTCTATGGTCTTTCCAAATACATGTTGTAGCAGCCGCACTAATAGTTACCCCCCTTTCTCTTTCTTGCGGCAGGCAATCCATAGTAGCGGTACCTTCATGTACTTCTCCCATTCGATGGATTCTGCCCGTGTAAAAAAGTATTCTCTCGGTCACGGTAGTTTTACCCGCATCAATATGCGCGAAAATACCTATATTTCTTACATTTTCCAAAGCAACTTCCGTCTTCATTTTACGAACTCTTTTATGTTAAGTTAATAATATCTTATCCCTATTTTAAAAAGGCAACATTATATCATACCTAATTGGGAATACTTGCAATCTTTTTTATCTTACGAGATTGTTGCTGCAACTCGACTTCAATTTTATAGAAGAGAGTTTGTATCCCGTAAAGAATTTTATTCCTAAATCCGTTGCCTTACAGACAGCCTTACGGATATAATGGAATCAAAAGGCGGGTTACCACCGAAAATGAGCGAAAGCCCTATTAGCTTCCGCCATTTTGTGCATATCTTCCTTCTTCTTTACACTAGCCCCTTCTCCTTTATGAGCTTGCATTATTTCTTCGGCTAGTTTTGCTTCCATAGCCTTACCTTTTCTGTCTCTCGCATAAGTAATCATCCATCTCATTCCCAAAGCGATACTTCTGTCGGGCCTAACTTCTACCGGAACTTGATAAGTCGCCCCTCCGATTCTACGTGCTCTAAGTTCTACTTTAGGCTGGACATTCTTCAAAGCTTTTTTAAAAACCTCAAGGGGCGGTTCTTCCTTTATCTTTTGTTCAATTATGTCAAAAGCTCCGTAGACTATATTCTCTGCTTTACTTTTTTTGCCGTCCCACATTATTTTATTGATAAATTTTGCAATCAAAGGGTTGTGATATTTTGTGTCTACCTGTGCTATTTTTTTCTTTGCGCCTTTTTTTCTACCCATATCTTTTCCTCGCTTCGCTCGGAAGTAGAAAGTAGCAAGAAAAGAGTAGAGAGATTTTTTATCTCTATTTGCTACTCTCTACTCGCTACTTCATTACTTATATTTATCCTTTCTTGGTCCCGTATTTGGAACGGGATTTTTTCCTGTTTTCAGTACCACCGGCATCCAATTTTCCGCGCACTATGTGGTATCTTACTCCCGGTAAGTCTTTGACCCTTCCGCCCCGCACAAGCACGATGGAATGTTCTTGCAAATTATGTCCTTCTCCCGGTATATAAGCAGATATTTCTTTGCCCGTAATAAGGCGGACTTTTGCGACCTTTCTTAGCGCAGAGTTGGGTTTCTTGGGAGTCATGGTAAAAACTCTCGTACAAACTCCTCTTCTTAAGGGCGAAAACCCCAAGGCAGGAGCTTTACTTTTTCTTCTAAGACGTCTTCTGCCTCTTTTTACCAATTGATTAAGTGTCGGCATTTTTTATCACCTCAATTTCCCTGTATTTTTGTAAACCCGTACCTGCAGGGATTAGTTTACCAATCATTAGATTTTCTTTCAAGCCTTTCAACTCGTCTTTTCTTCCAAAAATTGCCGCTCTTGTCAAGACCCTGGGGGTCTCCTGGAACGAAGCCGCAGATATAAACGACGGAGAAGCTAAGGAAGCTTTTGTGATACCCAAAACGAGCGGGCGGCCTTTCGCCGGCTTGGCGCCGGAAGATATTGCCTTTTCATTCTCCTTTTGGAAATCCGATTTCTCTACTTGTTCACCCCACAAGAAAGATGTATCTCCGGGGTCTTCCAATTGGACTTTCATAAGCATCTGTCTGATAATAATTTCTATATGCTTATCGTTTATTTTAACTCCCTGCAATCTGTAAACTTCCTGTATTTCATTAAGAAGATATTGCTGCAGTTTCTTTTCCCCTTCAATTCTCAGTATCTCCTGAATAACTGCCGGGCCGTCAGTCAACTTTTGCCCTGCGGTAACCCAATCTCCAACATCCACTTCAATATGCTTGCCGTGAGGGACAGCATATCTTCTTGTTTCATTTGACCCTTCGATAACAATATCCCTCACATTGCCTTCCATAACGATTTCTTTGACATGGCCGTCTATTTCCGTAACAATAGCTGGATTCTTCGGTTTTCTTGCTTCAAATAATTCAGCTATTCTGGGAAGTCCTCCGGTAATATCCGTTGCTTTTATGATTTCACGAGGCGTTTTGGCAATAAGAGTTCCCACTTTTACTTCATCGCCGGCATTAACAGTTATATGGGCATTTGTAGGCAACGGGTAATATCTGACTTGATCATTCTTGTCTCTTACTATTATCTGCGGATGCAATGCTCCGCGATGTTCCACGACGACTTTCTCTCTAATATTAGTCTCGCGATTTAATTCCTCCCTCATAGTCAAACCTCTAATAATGTCCTTGAATTCAACTTTTCCTTTTATTTCGGAAAGCAACGGGCGAGTATAAGGATCCCACCGGGCTATAGTATCTTTTGATTTTACTTTTTGCCCATCAGTTAATTCAAGAATACTTCCTACATTAATGGAATAAGTTTCTATCTTGTTTCCTTCATCGTCTTCTAAAACGATATTGCCGTTCCTATTCAAAACCAGCAATTTTCCATCGTCATTCTTTGTAACATTTAAATTTTTAAACCTTATAATTCCATCTGCTTGAGCAGTATAATGCGATTCACCCACTATTCTTGAAGCCGTACCTCCTATATGGAACGTCCTGAGAGTAAGCTGTGTTCCGGGCTCGCCTATGGATTGTGCTGCCATAATTCCAACCGCTTGACCTATCGCTACTTTTCCGCCAATAGCCAAATCTTTGCCGTAACATTTAGCGCAAATGCCTTCTTTGCTTTGGCATGTCAAAACTGAACGGATAGAAACTTCTTCTATACCGGCTTCCTCAATTGCATCGGCAATCTCTTCGGTTATTTCATCTCCGGCTTTAACAATAATTTCATCCAATAAAGGCAATTTTATGTCATCTGTGGTAATTCTTCCTATAATTCTTTCCTTAAGAGGAATAAAATTTCTGCCTCCCAAATCTAAAGCTTTCGCGACTATTCCATTTACCGTCCCGCAATCTTCTTCCGTCACTATTACGTTCTGCGAAACATCTACAAGTCTCCTTGTCAGATAACCTGCTTGAGCTGTCTTTAAAGCGGTGTCAGCCAATCCTTTTCTGCCTCCGTGAGTAGATATAAAATATTCGAGAACAGACAATCCCTCCCTAAAGTTGGTGGTAATCGGGAATTCGATAATTTCCCCTACAGCTCCTGTCAATTGTTTCCGCGGACGAGCTATTAAGCCCCTCATCCCTCCCAATTGTCTTATCTGCTGGGCACTTCCTCTGGCTTCGGATTCCATTATGAGAAGAACGGGATTAAACGGATGCTTCTTTAATTCTGAAAACATGTTTTGAGCCACTTCATCTCCGACACGGCTCCAAACATCCAACAATTTATTATACCTTTCCCCGTAAGTAATGATTCCTTCATGGTATTGTTTTTCAACTTTTTCCACTTCTTTGCGCGCTTTTTCAATCTTCGTCCATTTGTCGGATGGAATTTTCACGTCGGTTATGCCTATCGAAAGTCCACCCATCGTAGCATAGTGGAAACCGAGTTCTTTCAAATTATCAAGCAACACACAAGTAGCTCCCTTTCCAAACTTTTTAATATAGGAATCTACGAAAGAAGATAATTTGCTCTTAGTCATTCCTTCATTTACAAATTCCGAACCGTCCGGCAAGACTTCGTTAAAAATAGCCCTGCCAACAGTGGTTTTTAATTTGTTGCTTTTTGCAGAAGATATAAAACGGGCGGGAATATTTAATAGAATGGGCGTATGAAGATTTATTATTCCCAACTCATATGCAAATTTGGCTTCTTCCGTGCTGGAGAAAAATCTAAGGTTTTCGTCGCTTGTCTGTGCTTCTCCGGGAGCGCCCAAGACAACATCCATCTTTGTAAGATAATAAATGCCCCACACCATATCTTGGGATGGGAGCAATATTGGAGAACCGTCTGAAGGACGGAATAAATTGTTTGTTGACAGGATAAGCATTTGCGCTTCAAGAAGCGTTTCCATAAATAACGGCACATGAACGCTCATTGTGTCTCCGTCGAAGTCAGCACCAAAAGCAGCACATACCATAGGATGAACTTTTATGGCTTTACTTTCAGTCAATTTAGGTCTGAAAGCTTGAATTCCCAATCTATGTAAAGTAGGCGCTCGATTCAAAAGAACAAAATGATTTTTCACAACTTCCGATAATGCCTCCCAAACTTCTACGGTGCGTCTTTCCATTAATTTCTTGCCTGCTTTTATGGTATGGAAATATCCTTTTTCCTTGAGATATCTTATTATGAAAGGTTGGAATAACTCCAAAGCCATCTCTTTGGGAATACCGCACTCATCTAACCTAAGTTTCGGATCTACAACAATCACGGATCTGCCGGAATAATCTACTCTTTTACCGAGAAGGTTTTGTCTGAAACGTCCCTGTTTGCCGCCAAGCGTATCAGCCAAGGATTTTAAAGGTCTTCCCTGTGTGCCTCCTACGACAACCCTTCCTCTCCTGCCGTTATCGAAAAGCGCGTCTACGGCTTCCTGCAACATCCTTTTTTCGTTTCTTAAAATTATTTCAGGCGCATCGAGTTCTACTAATCTCTTTAGCCTATTATTTCTGTTGATAACTCGGCGGTACAAATCGTTCAAATCGGAACTTGCAAATCCGCCTTTGTCTAGGGGAACTAACGGGCGCAAGTTGGGAGGGATGACTGGAATTCTATCCAAAACCATCCAGTCGGGAGAATTGCCGGAAGTTATAAACGCTTCCACTATTTTTCTTCTCTTGTTTATTTTTCTTCTTGCTGCCTGAGAAGAAGTGCTGTGTTCTTTTTTCTGCAGTTCATCGCGTAATTTTTCTAAATTAAGTTCCTGTAATAAACGTTTTAGTGCCGGTGCCCCCATTCCTACTTCAAAAGTATCGCCGTATTTTTGTCTGTATTCTTCAACTTCCGAGTCGGCGAGAATTTGTTGCCTTCCCAGCGGAGTTTTTCCCGGCTCGAAAACAACCCAAGAATCGTAATAAATAAGTTTTTCCAAGTTGGGAAGCGTCATGTCTAAAAGAGTGCCTATCACGGAAGGAATAACCCTAAACATCCATATATGCGCTACAGGAGTAACAAGTTCTATATGCCCCATTCTCTCGCGCCTTACACTGGACTCGGTAACTTCTACGCCGCACCTGTCGCAAACAACGCCTTTATGTTTGATTTTCTTATACTTGCCGCAATAGCATTCCCAGTCTTTGGTGGGACCAAATATTTTTTCGCAAAAAAGCCCGCCTTTTTCGGCTCTGAAAGTGCGATAATTGACGGTTTCGGGTTTTTTGACTTCTCCTTTAGACCAAGACCTTATTAACTGAGGCGATGCTAACCCTAATCCTATACTCTTTATTTCGGAAGCTTCGTTTCGCCTTTCTTTATTTAACCACTGCCAACTACTGCTGTCCCATGTCGACTCTTTGTTTTTCTCTATTTTAAAGTCAAGACAAAGTCCTTGCAGTTCTTTTACTAAAACATTAAAAGATTCGGGAATTCCCGAAGCCAAAGTATTCTCTCCTTTGACAATTGCCTCATAAGTCCTTGTCCTTCCTTCAATATCATCGCTTTTTACGGTCAACGTCTCTTGGAGAGTATGTGCAGCTCCATAAGACTCCAAAGCCCAAACTTCCATTTCGCCGAATCTTTGTCCACCCATACGGGCTTTACCGCCCAAGGGCTGTTGAGTAATCAAGGAGTAAGGACCTATAGATCTGGCGTGAATTTTATCTTCGACAAGATGGTCAAGTTTAAGCAAATATATATAACCTACGGTTACTTTTTGGTTAAACGGTTCACCTGTTCTGCCATCGAATAAAACGGTTTTTCCTTCTTCCGGAAGATTTGCTTCCTTCAAACATTTCTTGATTTCTTCCTCCGTTGCCCCGTTAAAGACGGGTGTTATAGCTTCAAATCCCAAAACCTTCGCCGCCCACCCCAGATGCGTCTCAAGAAGTTGTCCCAAATTCATTCTCGAAGGAACACCCAAAGGGTTTAGAACGACATCTATGGGCGTGCCGTCAGAAAGATATGGCATATCTTCTTCAGGAAGAACTTTTGCTATCACGCCTTTATTACCATGCCTTCCCGAAAGTTTATCTCCTTCCTGAAGCGCTTTCTTGCTGGCTATATAGACTTTAACCAACTTAATGACGCCGGGGGACAATTCCTCTACCTGAAGATAATCTTTGATTTCTTGCGCAGCTTCTTTTTCTATAGCTTGCTTTCTCTCGGAAAATTCATCCAAATAATCGTTCAATTTTTCATTGACTTTACCCTCTTTTACTTTTATACTCTTCAATGTTTTAAAGTCGAGACGGTTCAATATATTCTCCGACAATACTTCCCCCGTTTTTATTTGTATTACTCCGGTATCCTTTGAAGAGTCCGGCTTACGAACAGATTTAATTTTAATTGTTTGCTTACATTTCTTACCCTTTAAAATTTCCCTGATTCTATTTAAAGTTGTTCCTTCCAAAACTTCCAAAAGAGCATCCTTTTTTCTTTTAATCGATTGCACTTCCGAAGAACTATCCTTTAATCGTTTTTTGTCTTCCTCTTCCCTGGAAAAGATTTTAGTATCTATTACCACACCTTCTGTTCCGGGTGGGACTTTCATGGAAGTGTTAAGAACGTCGCCCGCTTTTTCTCCGAATATGGCTCTTAGTAACTTTTCTTCCGAAGTAAGTACAGACTCGCCTTTGGGCGTAATCTTGCCTACTAGAATATCTCCGGCTTTTACATAAGCACCTACTCTTATCACTCCGTCACTGTCTAAATTCTTCAAAGCATCTTCGGAAACATTGGGTATATCCTGAGTGATTTCTTCTTTGCCTAATTTCGTCTCTCTGCACTCTACTTCAAATTCTTCTATGTGAACAGAAGTGTAGACATCTTCTTTAATTATTTTCTCCGAAACTAAAATAGCATCCTCGAAATTGTATCCTTCCCAAGGCATGAAAGCCACCAAAGCATTTCTGCCCAAAGCTAACTTTCCATTTTTTATAGCAGGACCGTCGGCTAAAATATCTCCTTTTTTGATCTTTTGCCCTGATTTGACTACGGGCCTTTGATGAACACAGGTAGATTGATTCGACCTTATAAAATTCTTCAAAGGATAATAATCGAGTTCATCCAAAAGCGATTCTTTGCCCTGAGAAGAAGAACTTATTCTCACTATTATGCTTTCTCCCGAAACACTATCTACAACACCGTCTCTTTTCGCCAAAACGGTAGAACCGGAATCTCTCGCCACTATCCGTTCCATTCCTGTTTGAACTAAGGGGGGCTCGGGATTAATAAGAGGAACCGCCTGCCTCTGCATGTTGGAACCCATCAAAGCCCTGTTGGAATCATCATGCTCCAAGAAAGGCACCAAAGCAGCAGATATAGAAACTGTTTGGATAGGGTCTATATCCATATAGTTGACGTCTGCGCTTGGCACAAAATGATAGTCGCCTTTATATCGCGCCAAAACCATGTCTGTCGCCAAACATCCCTTGCCGTCGAGTTGAGCATTTGCCTGTGCTATAATAAATTTATCTTCTTCATCTGCCGTAAGATAATCAATTTTGTCCGTGACTTTTTTGTTTCCCACTTTCCTGTACGGCGCTTCCAATAATCCTAAATCATTTATGCGCGCATAAGTTGCCAATGAAGTTATGAGTCCTATATTTTGGCCTTCGGGAGTCTCTATAGGGCAAATACGACCGTAATGAGTAGGGTGAACATCTCTCACTTCTATACCCGCCCTTTCTCTGGTCAATCCTTCGGGGCCCAAAGCGGATAATCTTCGCCTATGAGTCAATTCAGCCAATGGATTGGTTTGGTCCATAAATTGAGAAAGTTGAGAGGAGGTGAAAAACTCCATCAGAGAGGTATTTATAAGTCTCGGGTTTATCAAAGTATGGGGCATCAATTCTTCCGTCTTGCCCATAAGTAATCTCTCATGAATCGAGCGAGTGAGTTTTATGAACGAGGGACGCAACTGATTTTCCATCAATTCCCCAATGCTTCTGACTCTGCGATTACCAAGACGGTCGATGTCGTCCACAACGGACTTACCCATCTGCAAATTAATCAATTCCTTTACCACGGCAACTATGTCAGTAATAGTAAGAACTCTCTCCGAAAGCGGTATATTTAAAGTCAGTCTCGTATTTAATCTGTGTCTTCCTATTCTCCCTAAATCGAATCTCGTCCTGTCAAATAAAATACCGCGCAAATAAATTTCGGCGGTATCCGATTCGAAAGGTGTGCCAGATCTTATGCGGGAATAAATCTGAGTTAAGGCTTCCTCTTTAGTTTGAGTACGGTCTTTCTTTAGAGTATTTATTATTAATCCGCTGGCGTCCTTATCCTTTATAATTTTTATTTTATGCATACCGAAAGAAGAAAGGGTCTTAAGTAACAACAATGAAATTTCCTGTTTACTTTCGGCTATCCTCTGTCCTGTTTTTGCGTCAACCACATCTTCCGCCAATATTTGTCCTATCAGCTTTTTATCAAAACCTTTTTGGGTTAAATTGATTTCCTCTGTCTCAAAGAAAAGCTTGATTATGTCCTCGTCCTTGGGGTATCCTAACGCTCTAAAAATCACCGTACCTAACATTCTCCTGCGCGGACCTATCACTCCATACAATAGATCGTTATTATCGGTCTCAAATTCCATCCAAGTACCTCTATCCGGAACTATTCGGGCAACAAAAATTTCTTTACCCTTCTTTTGACCGGCCGATTCAAAAAATGCTCCGGGAGAACGGTGCAACTGGCAGGTAATAACTCTCTCTATGCCATTTATAATAAAAGTTCCTCTGGAAGTCATAATGGGAAAATCACAAAGATAAACCTCCTCTTCCCTAATGCTTTCCACTTCTAACTTCTTTTTCCCTTTATTATGTTCTTCGGATTTGCGGCCAGTGGATATTGGGACGGGGTTTTTATAAACGCTAAGCCTTAATTTTAATTTCAGAGGAACGGAATAAGTAATACCTCTTCTCATACACTCCGAAACACTATAGCGAGGACTGCCAATAGTGTAATTTTCAAACTCAAGAGAAAATTTTCCGTTACTTGCAACAATAGGAGATAATTCGCTAAGAAGAGATTGTAACCCTTCTTTCTTTCTTTTAAGGATGGGTACATCCGGTTGAAGGAAAGAATCAAAAGATTGATTTTGTATCTGGACTAAACTGGGTAATTCCGTCACCGAAGGAATCTTTTTAAAATTTCTTACATTGGTATATGTAAGCATACGCGCTTTTTCCTCCCTTTTTATTCGATTAAAAAATCAACACTGCACAAATTTCCCTTTCAATTAAAAACAAAGGAAAACATGCCATAAATCTATACGCTAAAGCATGCAGGGATGCGATAATTATTTGATTTCTACTACTGCACCAACAGCTTCCAACTTTTTCTTCATTTCTTCTGCTTCTTCCTTGGAAACATTTTCCTTTATGGTCTTTGGAGCGCCGTCAACCAAGTCCTTGGCCTCCTTCAATCCAAGATTTGTAAAGCTTCTTATTTCTTTTATTACTTGGATTTTTTTATCTCCTGCAGAAGAAAGAATTAAAGTGAAGGTCGTTTTCTCTTCGCCAGAGGATTGCTGTTGTGCCGATTGTGGCCCAGCCGAAGCAACAACTTGAGGAACAGCTTGAATTGCAGAAACTCCGAATTCGCTTTCCAAATTTTTTACCAATTCGGAAAGTTCGACAACCGTCAGGTTTTTAATCCCTTCTATTATTTCCTCTCTACTTAATTTAACCGCGGTAGACTTGGATTGTTCTTTGGGTTTTGCCTGTTGTTCTTTATCTGCTTCCTTCTTAGACATCTTTGTTCCCTCCATCTTGAACGCTCCGACGTTCATCGGAGCTATTTTTAATTGAATTTACCCCGTTAGAAGTCCGCACCGAAGGTGCGGTAATTACCCCTGATGACTTACTTCTAACGGCGTTTATCACACTTACTAGACTAAAAATCATCTGATGTAGACAATTAACCAAGTGCGACACGGGCGCATTTAAGTCGCAAACAACTTTGGTTAACAATTCGGGCCTACTTGGCAAAATAGCTATCTTTTTTAGACCTTCGTCGCTTACACTTTCACCTTCTATTACCCCCCCCTTCAATATCAACGCTTTATGCTCTTTAGAAAAATTCACTAATACTTTTAGAAGAGATATTGGGTCTTCCGGTAAAAACGCGATTGCGCAGGAACCTGAAATGAACTGGTTTGCTTCTTCTCTGCCGCTTTTGGCCATAGCTTTTAAGGCTATTGTATTTTTCACTACTTTGTATTCTCCGTTCCCTTCTTTTGCCAATCTTTTAATACTCGACATTTCTTGAGCGCTTAATCCTTTGAAGTTTGTAAACACCATAGATTTTAAGTTGCTCAATCTATCAACCAAAAAATCCAAACTTTCTTGTTTTGCTTTTTTGTCCATGGAATTTTAACTCTATAAAATATCCGCCAATTTTTTAGTATCCACTTTTATAGACGGCCCCATCGTAGTGGACAGATAAACTTTATTTATGTAAGAACCTTTGGAACTATGGGGTTTTTCCTTCAATACGGCCTTTATCAAAGTAATGGTATTTTCCTTCAAATCGGAAGCAGAGGAGGAATTTTTACCTACAACAAGATGTAAATTTCCAAATTTGTCATTGCGAAATTCCACTCTGCCTAATTTCATCTCTTTAATGATTTTACCCAAATTGTTCGATACCGTCCCCGTCTTCGGAGAAGGCATTAAACCTCTGGGACCCAAAACTTTTCCTGCCTTAGCCAGTTTTTTCATCATATCGGGAGTAGTAACAATGGAATCGAAATCCATCCAACCTTTTTGTATCTTGTCTATTAATTCATCTCCCCCTACGAAATCTGCTCCTTCTTTTTTTGCATCACTTGCTTCTTTGCCTTCGGCAATAGCCAAAATTATAATTTTTTTGCCTATACCCTTCGGCAATGTTGCGGCTCCCCTCACTTGCATATTCTGATTGCTCGCGTCGATTCCCAAATTGATGACCAAATTGACGGTTTCATCAAATTTAGCTTTTGGCGTTTCTTTTATGATTCCAATAGCCTCGTCGAGAGAATACAATTTACCCGCTTCAATCTTTTGATTCGCCTGTTTATATCTTTTACTTCTCTTCTTCATAGAACTTTTCTGCTTATATTAATTAGATTTTCCTCACCCGCTAATTCAAAAGCGCAATTATATACATTTTATGAAAATTTTTCCAACTTTTTATTTCTATTTTAGTTTACCTCAAGAAGAACTTCCGCCCTCCACTTCTATTCCCATGCTTTTAGCGGTGCCTTCTATTATTTTTACTGCCCTGGAAACATCCGAAGCATTTAAATCCTTCATTTTCATCTTTGCTATTTCTTCCAATTGTTTTCTGGTAACTTTACCGACTTTATTTTTATTAGGTTCAGATGAAGCTTTAGCTATTCCAACCGCTTTTTTAAGCAAAACTGCCGCAGGAGGCGATTTTGTAATAAAAGTAAAAGTCCTGTCTTCATATATTGTGATTTCAACGGGGATTATAAGTCCGTCCTTCCCTTGGGTTTCTTTATTAAACTGTTGACAAAATTGCATAATATTAACTCCATGTTGTCCTAATGCAGGACCAACAGGAGGAGACGGATTTGCAGCTCCAGCAGCAATTTGTAATTTTACTTTAGTCGTAATTTTCTTCGCCATAATATCCCTCGCTTTGCTCGGAAAAATTACCCTGAGAAATTCAGGGAATTTCCAGAACCCAGTCCCTGAAATTGCCTTGCAATTCCTACGGGCATTTTAAATTGTTAACTACACTCTCTCCAACTGCCAATATTCCAATTCTACCGGCGTAGCCCTTCCAAAGATAGAAACCATAACAATAGCTCTGCCCTTATCGGATTCAATCCTTTCTATATAACCCGTAAAATTGGCAAAAGCGCCTTCGACTATTTTCACGTTTTCACCTTCTTCAAAAACAACTTTTGGTTGAGGTTTGGCTTTTCTTTTCTCCATTTCACCGCGGATCTTTTCGACTTCTTTGTCCGATATGGGGATAGGCTCGTCTCCCGAAGAAATAAAACCTGTCACTCCGTTGGTTGTCCTGAGAATATGCCATAACTTGGGGCTATACTCCATATTTATCAGAATATATCCGGGAAAAAATGTTCTCGTCATTACTTTCTTAGAACCGTCTTTTACTTCCATTACATCTTCGGTGGGAACAAATATTTCACCGATACTGTCTGTCAAACCTTTAAGTTCCAATGTACTCCTTATGCGGTCTGCGACTTTATTTTCCTGGCCGGAAAAAGTGTGGATTATATACCATCTTTTCATTTTCAGCAATTGTTATGCTACTCGTTTTATTTTAGAATCTTACTAAGTATGGTGGAAAACAATATATCTACCAACCCTATGTAGACAGCGGAAATACCTGACAATATCAGGACCAAAATAGTAGAATTCCAAACTATCTTTTTATCACTCCAAGAAACTTTTTTCAGTTCTTTTCTTACATCCTGAATATATCTTTTAAATCTATCCCACATAATTGTTCGCTCCGCTCACACACTCTGATTACACGGATTAAAAAATACAAGATTACACAGATAAACTAAATCTTTAATCCCCGCCTGCCCCGATGTAACATCGGGGCGGACAGGAGTGTAATCATCATTAAAAATCTGTGTAATCAACAGTACCGGCAGGTGAGGCAGGAGTTGAACCCGCAACCGTCGGATTTGGAATCCGATGCTCTAGCCAATTGAGCTACTCACCTATTTTTCGATTTCGGATTTCAAATCTCGGATTTCGGATTTTTTTATTCCGCAATCATCAATCCGCAATCCGAATCAGTTTTATTTCGTTTCCTTGTGCGAAGTGTGTTTTCCGCAAAACTTGCAAAATTTCTTCAAATTTAATTTGTTTTCGCGTTGTTCTTTACTTTTGCTAGTAGCATAATTCCTGTTCTTGCAAACCTCGCAAACTAAAGTAATAAATTCTCTCAAGTAATCCTCGCTTTAGCAGAAAATCTAATTATTCATTCTTTATTTGACTATTTCACTAACGACGCCGGCACCGACAGTGTGTCCGCCTTCCCTTATCGCGAATCTAAGCCCCTTCTCCATCGCTATCGGAGATATCAGCTTCACATCCATCGTTATGTTGTCTCCG
>JAQURI010000022.1 GCA_028715665.1 Candidatus Ratteibacteria bacterium | reverse complement strand
CGGAGACAACATAACGATGGATGTGAAGCTGATATCTCCGATAGCGATGGAGAAGGGGCTTAGATTCGCGATAAGGGAAGGCGGACACACTGTCGGTGCCGGCGTCGTTAGTGAAATAGTCAAATAAGAGATCAAGCCATGACGAAGAAGAAAGAAAAAACTACAGGTCAGCAACGGATGAAAGTAAGGCTCAAAGCTTATGACCATAGGATATTGGATGAATCAATTAAAGAAATTGTCAGAACGGTTGAAAGAACCGGCGCGAGAATGGTAGGCCCGATTCCGTTGCCCACAAGAATAGAAAAGTGGACTGTTCTACGGTCACCTCATGTAGATAAGAGGTCCATGGAATCCTTTGAAATGAGAATTCATAAAAGGTTATTTGAAATTGTGGATCCTACCAGGAAAACCACCGATGCATTGATGAAACTCAATCTTCCTGCAGGAGTTCATGTGGAGATAAAAATATGATGGGGCTTATCGGTAAAAAAATAGGAATGACACAAATATTTAATGAAGAAGGTAAAATAATTCCCGTTACTGTTATTAAAGCGGGCCCCTGTAAAGTTGTCCAAAAAAAGACAAAGGAGAGAGATGGTTATAATGCCATTCAGTTGGGTTTCGGGGAAGTAAGGGAAAACAGAGCAAATAAACCTTATCTTGGCCATTTTAAAAAAGTCGGATTAAAGCCGATGGAAATATTGGAAGAAGTAAGATTAGAAGACGTGAGTAATTTTAAGGAATGCGATGAGATTAAAGTAGATATATTCTCAAACTCCCAATATGTGAATATCCGGGGAATAACTAAGGGGAAAGGTTTTATGGGTGTCATGAGGAGATGGGGATTTAAAGGAATGTCTGCTTCGCATGGAACGCATAGAAAACACAGACATCCCGGAGCTATCGGTCAACGCACATATCCCGGAAGAGTTTTCTTGGGCAAAAAAATGGGCGGAAAGACGGGAAACGAAAAAATCACCGTAAAAAAATTGTCTGTTGCAGGAATTGACCCGGCAAAAGATATGCTACTGGTTAGAGGGTCTGTTCCTGGTTCGAGTGGGTCGGCGCTGTTTATTTTTTCGGATTTGGAAGCACCCGTTAAATTGCACCCAACTCAGCCGCAGAAAGAGAATAAGGCCGCTTCTCAGCCTGCAAATAAATAGATTTAAGGGGAAATGACAATGCCTGAAGTGGATGTTTATAATATGGAAGGTAATATAGTAAAAAAAATAAAGTTAAGCGATTCTATTTTTAACTTCCAGCCGAACCCCCAAGTAGTATCTGAAGTAATAAATATGTATTTAGCCAATAAGAAAGTTCATACCGCATCTACGAAGACAAGAAGCGAAGTAAGCGGCGGGGGTAAAAAACCCTGGAGACAAAAAGGCACTGGCAGAGCGAGAGCAGGTTCAATACGCTCTCCTTTATTTAGGGGCGGTGGAATTGTGTTCGGCCCCAGACCCAGAAAAACAGTATGCCATATCCCTAAAAACAAGAAAAGCATAGCTTTAAAGTCAACTCTTTCTTCGAAGTTGAAGGAGGACAAAATAAGAATAGTAGAAAGCATAAGTCTGCAAGAAGGAAAATCAAGAAAATTCGATGAGATCTTAAAAAAAATTAAAGTTGGAAACGATAAAGAGAAGATAATGGTGGTCATTAATTCTCCGTCAGAAAATATTTATAAAGCGACAACTAATTTAAAACAAATAAGATTAAAAAATCCTTTAATTATTAATGCTCTTGACGTATTATCTGCTGATTGGTTAGTATTGGAGCTTAATTCTTTACCTTTGTTGGAAAATAGAGTTTGAAAAAATGATGATCGAAACGATAAAAGTTATAAAAGAACCGGTTATAACGGAGAAGACGACGGCTAAGATGGAATCTGAGCGCAAATATTCTTTTCGAGTTGATGCGAGGGCCAACAAAAACATCATTAAAAGAGCAGTTGAGCAGATGTTCGGCGTGGAAGTAGTAAAGATTAATACTAAAGTAAGAAAGTCAAAGCCTCGTAAGGTCAGATTAAGACAAGAAGGCAGAACGCCGTCTTGGAAAGAAGCAATAGTTACTTTAAAAAAAGGGCAAACAATAGATATATTAGGATAAAAATGACAGAAAACAGAATACAGAGAACAGAGGACAGAAAATCTTGTTTCTGATATCTGACTTCTGATTTCTGTCTTCTGATTGTGAGACGAAAATGGGATTAAAAATACATAAACGAGTTACTGCGGGGCAGAGGAATATGATATCTCAGACCTTTGAAGACCTGACGAAAAAATCGCCGGAAAGAAGGTTGACGAAGGGACACGTGAGAAGAGCCGGCAGGTCTCAACAGGGCAGCATAACGGTTAGGAGAAAAGGCGGGGGCGCTAAACGTCGTTATAGAATAATAGATTTTAGTATGAAAAAAGAAGGCATAAAGGGGAAAGTGGACAGCATAGAATATGACCCTAACAGGTCTTGTCGCATCGCTTTGATAAAATATCTTGACGGGGATAAGAGATATGTAATAGCTTCTGCGGGTTTAAAAATCGGAGATGAGATATCGAGCGGAGAAGATGTTCCTTTAACAGTTGGCAATTTTCTGCCGTTGAAAAATATTCCGGTCGGGACGCTTATATATAATGTTCAGTTGAACAAAGACAGGGGTGCTCAAATCGTCAGGGCCGCAGGTACCTATGCTCAAATTTTAGCCAAAGAAGGCGATTTCGCAAATATAAAACTGCCGTCCGGAGAAATAAGAAAATTTAGAATAGATTGCAAGGCATGTATTGGACAAGTAGGAAATATTGAGCATTCTTCCGTAAGGATAGGTAAGGCAGGTAAAAGCCGACATTTGGGTAGAAGACCCAGAGTCAGAGGTGTTGTAATGAATCCGATAGACCATCCTCTCGGGGGTGGCGAAGGAAGAAGTTCCGGCGGGAGACATCCTTGTTCACCTTGGGGGAAACTGGAGAGAAAAACTCGTAAGAAAAAACTATCAGATAAATATATAGTAAAAAGAAGGAAATAAAAATGGGTAGATCCATAAAAAAAGGTCCTTTTTTGGATGCAAAGTTGATTGGGAAAATAGAAAAAACGAGGAAAGAAAACAGCAGAAAACCAATCAAGACATGGAGCCGAAGTTCTACGATTACTCCGGACTTCGTAGGATTGACTCTTTCTGTCCATAATGGTAAAACTTTCGTCAATCTTTACATTACGGAAAACATGGTGGGTTATAGACTCGGAGAGTTTGTCCATACCAGAACTTTTAGAGCTCATGGTGCGCATACCGAAAAAGCCGTAACTACAACATAATTTAGCCGCCTTTATTTATTAATAACATTTAAATTTAAAGGGAGTTTTTAGTGACTGGAAAAGCCATATTGCGTTTTGCTAAAATATCGCCCGCAAAACTGAGGGAGGTTGCTTCTTTGATTAGAGACAAAGAAGTGAACAGGTCTTTAGTTGTATTGCAATTTACAAATAAAAAAGGCGCAGGGATTTTAGAAAAAGTTTTAAAGAGCGCTGTAGCCAATATTTTACACAAGGAAAGTTCTGTTGATGAACAGTCTCTTTTTGTAAAGGAAGTAAAGATTGATGAAGGTTCGAGATGGAAGAGAATAAGATTTCATGCGAGAGGCGGAGCTTCGGTTATTCAGAAAAAGACATCGCATATAACGGTGGTTGTGGAAGGCAGGAAAATCAAAGTGAAGGAAAGCAAGAAAAATAAACAATCAAAGGATAAAGGTAAGGATAAACATGGGGCAAAAAGTTAATCCTAAAGGCTTTCGTCTCGGCGTTACGATAGATTGGGATTCTAAGTGGTATGCCGATAAAGATTATGCGAAATTATTGCATGAAGATATCAAAATAAGAAATTTAATAAAAGAGAATTTGAAATTTGCAGGTGTTCCCAAAGTTGGAATTAGTAGACTTCCGGAACAGGTTGTAATCGATATATTTACCGCAAAACCCGGTATAGTAATCGGAAGAGGCGGAATAGAAGTGGATAAACTGAGAGACCAGATACAAAAACTGGTGAATAATAAGGAAGTAGTGTTGAATATAAGGGAAGTAAGAGACATTTATGCTAATGCTCAATTAATAGCGGAAAATGTGGCCTTGCAGTTGGAAAAGAGAATACCTTTCAGAAGAGCCATGAAGAGAGCCATTAGTCAGGCAATGGAATCCGGTGCTAAAGGAATAAAGATTAAATGCAAAGGGAGGTTGGCGGGTAATGAGATAGCACGGGATGAAGAATATAAGGAAGGCAAAGTCCCGCTTCATACAATAAGAGCCCTTATTGATTATGGTTTTATGGAAGCGAAGACAATGTACGGGACTATAGGTGTTAAAGTATGGGTTTATAAAGGAGAGGTTTTAAAAGGTAAAACCGAGCAAGGTATCGAGGGCAAAATTCCTGTTGAAAATCAGGTTGTTTCTGATAATGCCCCTGTGGTCCCAGACAAAAAGACAGGCAGGCAAAAAAGTCGCCCTACAAAACAAAAAACAGATAAAAATAAGAACATCAAGGGAAAATCCAGCAAATCCGGGGAGAAATAAGACATGCCTCTTATTCCTAAAAGAATAAAATATAGAAAAAGACAAAAAGGCCGCATAAAGGGCAAAAGTTCAAGAGGAACCATGTTAACACACGGCGAATATGGAATTAAGGCCATAGAAGTCGGCATAATTACTTCTCAGCAGATGGAAGCTACAAGATTGGCAATAGCTCGGACTATCAAAAAAGGCGGCAAAATATTTTTTAAAATTGCTACGGATAAACCTATTACGAAAAAACCTTTGGAAACGAGAATGGGTAAAGGAAAAGGGGAAGTTGCAACATGGGTTGCCCCGATTCAACCTGGCAGGATAATACTGGAAATCGAAGGAATTTCCGAAGACATTGCGATGAAAGCTTTAAGGGTAGCTTGTGATAAACTGCCTCTTAAAACGAAAATAATTTCTCGTCACAAAATTGGGGTTTAAAAATGAAGAAGGCGGAGTTTAAACAATATTCCAACGAAGAATTGCTTTCAAAAAGAAATTCTTTGTATACAGAGCTTTTTAATTTAAGGACTCAGCTTATTACCGGTCAATTGGGAAACCTTAAGAAAGTGAAAGAGACAAAAAAGGATATTGCTCGTATATATACAATACTAAAAGAAAGACAACTAAAAAATGAAAAAACAAAGACAAGGTAAAGTTATTTCAGACAAAATGCAGTCCACGGTTATTGTGGAGACGATTAGTTTCGTATCGCATCCTGTATATAAAAAAACACTGAAAAGAAAGAGTAAGTTTGTGGCTCATAATCCTGAAAATAAAGCAAAATTGGGAGATATGGTGAAAATCATAGAAACAAGACCGTTATCAAAAACCAAACGATGGAAGGTTGTTGAAATTGTAAAGGCTGCCGACTCCGAACTGGAAGCCGCTTCACAGAAACCAATTTCCAAATTGCTTAAAAAATCAAAGAAGAAAGGTGCGAAATGATCGGTTTAGCGTCAAGATTGGATGTTGCCGATAATACCGGCGTAAAAAAAGTATATTGTTTCCAGGTAGCAAGCGGTAAAAAGAAATACGCTACTGTTGGAGATATTATAATGGCGTCGGTAAAAGAAATAGGTGTCGGAGGTAATATCAAAAAAGGCGAAGTAGTGCGGGCTGTTGTTGTGAGGGTCAAGAAAGAAATAAGGCGAGATGACGGAACATATATAAGATTTGATAAAAATTCCGTAGTATTAATTGATAAAACTAATAACCCCATAGGGACGCGTATTTTTGGCCCTGTTCCCAGGGAATTGAGAGACAAAGATTTTGCAAAAATAATCTCTCTTGCTCCGGAAGTGGTGTAAATTTATGAGTATTTATATTAAAAAAGGCGATACTGTTCTGGTGATATGCGGCAAGGATAAGGGTAAAACCGCCAAAGTTAAGATAGTATTGCCTAAAAAAAATAAAGTAGTTTTGGAACGCATAAATATTGCAAAAAGGCACACTAAGCCTTCACAAAAGAATGCTCAAGGAGGAGTCATTGAGTTGGAAAAACCTCTTAACTGTTCTAACGTAATGGTTTATTGTCCCAAATGCGCCAAAGGTGTAAAAGTTGGCGTGAAAATACTAACAGACAAAACTAAAAGCCGTTTCTGTAAAAAATGCGGGGAGATAATCGGCAGGGCATAAACTTTAGGGGAGTTAAATAGAAATGACGGAAGAAAAATATATTCCACGATTAAAAGAAAAATATCTGAAAGAAGTTGTTCCCCATATGATGAGAAAATTTAAATATACTAATTTGCTGCAGGTGCCGAAAATTAAGGCGATAATTCTTAATATGGGCGTCGGAGAAGCCAAAGACGACAAAAAATTCTTAGAAGAAGCGGTAAAATTGCTTTCCGTGATAAGCGGTCAAAAACCAGTCATTACTAAAGCAAAAATATCGGTGTCGGGGTTTAAACTAAGACAAGGAAAACCTATAGGGTGCAAAGTTACTTTGAGAAAAGATTATATGTATGAATTTTTGGACAGGCTTATTTCTTTTGCCCTGCCCCGTATAAGAGATTTCAGGGGTGTTAATCCCGATTCTTTTGATGGTAGGGGTAATTATTCTATGGGAATACAAGAGCAACAAGTTTTTCCGGAAATAGCTCACGAACAAATCCCCCACATTATGGGAATGGATATTTGTTTTGTGACTACAGCAAGAACGAATGAAGAAGGATATGCATTGTTGGAATCTTTTGGTATGCCGTTTAGAAAAGAATAAAATTGGAATAACATGGCAAGAAAATCATTAATAGAAAAAACAAAAAGAGGGAGTAAATTTAAAGTTCGTTCTTATAATCGTTGTCAGATGTGCGGAAGGTCCAGAGCTTTTATAAGAAAATTTGGTCTTTGCAGAATATGTTTTCGCAAATTGGCTCATAAAGGACAAATTCCCGGTGTTACTAAATCCAGCTGGTAGGGTTGCGAAACATCTTCTGTAGAATGTATGACAGCGTTGTTATTTTGAAAATTTATATAAATATTTATATTAAATGATAAGGATAGTGGATATTTGTTAAGGAGAAAATAATGAGCATTACCGATCCGATAGCAGATTTTGTGGTTGCCTTAAAAAATGCGTCTTTGTCGCGCAAGACCGAAATAATTGTTACTTTTTCCAATATGAAAATGGGAATTTTGCAAGTGTTAAAGAAAGAAGGATTCATAGACGATTATACCAGTAAAAAAGAAGGCAACAAAAACAATATAACGGTCAAATTGAAATACTTCGGTAGTGAACCAGCTATAAGAGACGCAAAAAAAGTCAGTAAAATAAGTAAAAAAGTTTATGTTGGGAAAGACGCAATGCCTGCAAGAGAAGGGAACAGAATCTGGATTATCTCAACTTCCCAGGGAATAATTACTTCGGATGAATGTAAAGAAAAAGACATTGGCGGAGAACTTTTGTGTTATGTCGAATAGGAGAATAAAAAATGTCGAGAATCGGTAAAATGCCCATTTCTATACCCAATAATGTTAAAGTCGACATAAAAGCAAATCTTGTTTCTGTCGAAGGACCAAAAGGTAAATTATCTCAGGGTTTTTCCCCTTTAATTGGTATTTCAAAAGAAAACGAGAAAATTATCGTTAAACGTTCTTCGGATGAAAAGCAGATACGCGCTCTTCACGGAACTACACGTAATCTCATTGCCAATATGATAAAAGGAGTTTCCGAAGGGTTTCAGAAGGAATTGGAGATAGTAGGCGTAGGTTATTCTGCCAAAGTAGAAAGCGGGAAGTTAATCATGAAACTGGGGTTTTCTCACCCGGTTGAATATGTGCCGCCGGACAGCGTTAAGTTGGAAGTAAAAAAAACAAAAACTTTAGATGTGACTGTGAGCGGACCGAATAAACAAGATGTAGGGCAGGCGGCTTGCGAGATCCGAAAGTGTTGTCCGCCCAATGCTTATAAGGGCAAGGGCATAAGATACAAGGGAGAATATGTTAAACTAAAACCCGGCAAGACTGCCGCAACGGGAGCACCCGGAGCAGCATAAAAGAACGGAGAACAGATGACAGAGAACAGAATACAGAAAAAACAACTAATATCTGATTTCTGCCTTCTGATATCTGATATCTGATAATATTATGAGCAAAGAACTCAAAATGAAACGTATTAAAAGAGAAAGAAGGCACAGAAAAACTAGAACAAAAATACTTGGGACTCCTGTGTGTCCTCGAATAGGTATTTTCAAAAGCAGTAAAAATATATATGTCAACATGATAGACGATCAAAACAGCAAAGTTCTGATGACTTTTTCTTCTCTGTCAAAAGAATGCAAAGAGAAAAAGGTAAACGGCGCGAATGTTAAAGGTGCAGCCATTGTTGGAGAATTAGCTGGCAAAAAAGCCATAGAGAAAGGCATTAAAAAGGGTATTTTTGACAGAAGCGGATATAGGTATCACGGCAGAATAAAAGCTGTGGCTGAAGGACTGAAGAAAGCCGGAATACAATAACGAACAAGTCCCATAGATGTTTGTTCATCGACGGAACAAGTGAGGAATTATGGAACAGATTAAAGAAAAAATCAAAGAAGAAGTTGAACAAGTGACTTTTAAAGAAAAAGTCGTATACATAAATCGTGTGGGTAAAGTTGCTAAAGGCGGAAGGAAAATAGCTTTCAATGCAGTTGTAGTGGTAGGTGATGGTAATGGGAACGTGGGTTATGGTTTGGGTAAAGCGCCCGAAGTATCAGAAGCCATAAGAAAAGGTGTCAAAATAGCCACGAAAAATATGGTCAAAATTCCGATAAAAGATAATACAATACCCGCTCAAGTCATAGGGAAATATATTGCTTCAACCATTGTTCTTAGGCCCGCTTTCAAAGGAACGGGTATTATTGCCGGCGCACCCGCCAGAGCAGTTTTGGAGCTTGCCGGCATAAAAGATGTTCTTACAAAGTCTTTGGGCTCCAATAATCCTCTCAATGTTATAAAAGCGACCCTAAACGGCTTAAAAAAAATAGATAAAGATATCCAACGCTACAAAATGAGGACTGAAAAGAAATGAAATTGTATAATTTATTGCCCCCTTACGGTAGAAAGCATAAAGTAAAAAGAGTAGGCAGGGGCGATTCCTCCGGTATGGGAAATACTAGCGGCAGGGGGAACCCCGGTGAAAAGTCCCGCTCCGGCCGCGTTCATTATTTAGGTTTCGAAGGCGGCCAAATGCCTTTGTATAGAAGACTGCCCAAAAGAGGTTTTACTTCTTTAGCAAAGGAAAGATATCAGGAAGTCAATCTATCTTCTCTTAATGACTTAAAAGACGAAAAAGAGATAACTCCGGAAATCTTATATAAAAGAGGTCTCATCAAAAAAGTGGGTGAAAAAATCAAAATCCTGGGGAAGGGAACACTTGAAACGACACTCACGGTCAAAGCCCATAAATTCAGCGGAAAAGCAAAAGAGGAGATAGTGGAAAAAGGCGGCAAAGCCATAGAAATAACTGCTTATCCGACGGAAATAAAGAGCAGAAAATTAGAAACTAAACAAGTGACAGCGGCAGAACATATCGCGGAAAAAGAAGAGAAAATAAAACAGAAGACGAAGGAAGTAAAGGTTGCGAAGCCGAAAAAAGAAAAAGAAGAAAAAATAGAAAAAAAGTCAAAGGCTATAAAAAAGAAAGAATCTATAAAAACCGAAGATAAACCGAAAACAAAAGGGAAAAAGAAAAACAAATAGGATCTTTTTTGTTTTAATAATATTAAAAATTAAAAATGGCAGTAAATCTTGGCGGATTAAGAGATATTTTTAAGATTCCCGAATTATCAAGACGGATATTTGCAACTTTAGGTTTTCTTGCTCTATATAGAGTAGGCGTGCATGTTCCGACTCCCGGGATAAATAGCACAGCTTTGGCGGATTTTTTCGAAAAAATGCAGAGAACTCTTTTCGGGATGTGGGATTTGTTTGCAGGCGGCGCTTTAAGCCAGGCTTCGGTATTTGCTTTGGGCATAATGCCATATATCACTGCTTCCATTATTATCCAGATGTTGGTTCCAGTCGTTCCGTATCTTGAGAAAATTTCCAAAGAAGAAGGCGAAGAAGGACGGAGAAAAATAGTGCAGTTTACCCGTTACGGCACGATTCTGATTTCGGTAATTCAATCGTTGGGAATAGCAAAAGTTCTTGAAATGCCGGCTAATTTCCAGGGTATTGTTATGGTCGATTCTCCCGGCTGGGCATTTAGAATAATGACTATAATAACAATGACTGCGGGAACGACTTTTATAATGTGGCTTGGAGAACAAATCTCCGAAAAAGGTATAGGCAACGGCATTTCTTTAATCATTTTTGCGGGCATATTGGCACGCTCTCCCGTTGATTTTATGAGAACTATTGCACTTATTAAAAACGGACAAATGAATATCTTTTTGTTGGTTTTTATTATAATTTTTGCCATTTTAATAGTCGCAGGCGTAATATTGATAACGCAAGCGCAAAGACGTATTCCTGTCCAATATGCAAAGAGAGTTATAGGAAGGAGAATGTATGGGGGACAATCTACTTATATTCCCTTAAGAGTAAATCAGGCAGGAGTTATCCCGATAATTTTTGCTGTTTCTATAATGCAGTTTCCTGAAACCATAAGCGCATTTTTTCTCCGCGGAACAGGGTCAAGATTCACGGAAATAATGGCTCTTTTTTCTTTAAGGAACCCTTTGGGAATGTTTATTTATGCGGTTTTGATAATTTTCTTCACCTATTTTTATACCGCTATGACTTTTAATCCCAACGATATGGCAGAAAATATAAAAAAACACGGTGGATTCGTGCCCGGGATAAAGCCCGGCAGGACTACAGCCGACTATTTCGAACGTATAATGACGCGAATTGCACTTCCCGGAGGATTATTTCTTGCAATAATAGCGTTACTTCCGATGATTCTTGAAAGTAGACTTAATCTGCCTTTTTACTTTGGAGGAACATCTCTGCTAATAGTTGTGGGTGTGGCGTTAGATACAATGGGACAGTTAGAATCGCACTTATTGATGCGTCAATATAGCGGATTTATTCAAAAAGGAAGAGTAAGAGGCAGATATTAATAAATTTAAAATTCAAAATGCCCCTAGAAATTGTGAAACAATTTCAGGGACTGAGTCCCGGAAATCCTCTGGATTTCTCGGGGTAAAATGCAAAATGACAAATCAAAGTTCAAAATGAAAAATATGATTCTTGATGCTGGATGCTTGATACTGGGTTTCCCTTTTTGTATTTTAATGTGTAATTTTGATATTTGATTTTTAATTTTTGATATGAAAATACTTATGATGGGGCCCCCGGGCGCAGGAAAAGGGACGATAGCCGAGATGCTAAGTGAAAATTTTGGCGTTGTTCATCTTTCAAGCGGGGATATTTTGAGAGATGCTATAAAAGAAAATAATCCACTCGGCATGAAAGCAAAAGCTTTTATGGAAAAAGGCGTGCTCGTTCCGGATGAAATAATTATAGAACTGATGAAAGAAAAACTTAATACGGATAAATTCGTATTGGATGGATTCCCAAGAAATTTGGCTCAAGTCAAAAAATTAGAAGAGGCTAATATAGGGATAGATATAGTGTTGAATTTACAAGTTGATGAAGAGACTATAATTTCCAGGATTTCGGGCAGGCGTATATGCGAAAAATGCGGCAAGATATATCATCTTAAAAATATGCCTCCGAAAAAAAATGGAATATGTGATGTTTGTGGGGGGAAACTCTATCAGAGAAAAGACGACAAACCTCAAACTATAAAGGAGCGCCTTAATACCTATAAACGGCAAACCGAGGAGTTAATTAAATATTATGGCGAAAAGGGTATACTAAAAAATATAGACGCTGGTGGAAATAAAGAAACTACTTATGCTAAAATAACAGATTTAGAATGGTTAAAAAAGAGAAGATACAAGTAAAAGGCAGGGTTATAGAATCTTTGCCGAATGCGTATTTTAGGGTAGAACTTGAAAATGGGCATAAGATTTTAGCTCATATTTCCGGGAAAATGAGGGTGCATTTTATAAGAATTTTAACAGGCGATGAAGTTACGGTCGAACTTTCTCCTTATGATTTGACGAGAGGCAGAATAACATACAGGCACAGTAGATAGAAGAAGTAGAGAGTAGAGAGCCCCAAACCAGAACAAGTTCGGTTCGGGGTAAATAAAGAAAAAAGAAAAATGAAAGTGCGAGTGTCGGTTAAAAAAATATGCGGGAAATGTAAACTTGTGAGACGAAAGGGACGTGTTCATGTGATTTGTTCCAACCCCGCACATAAACAAAGGCAGAAATAAAAATGGCGAGAATTATAGGTGTTGAAATTCCGGATGGGAAAAAGAGTAAAATTTCGCTGAGATATATTTATGGTATAGGGCCCACGAGGGCCATGTTTATATTGAATTCTACTGGAATAGACCCTGATAAAAAAATAAAAGACTTAAGCGGCGAAGAATTAAGTAGAATAGCTGCGGCAATTCAATCTAATTTTAAAGTAGAGGGGCCGTTAAAACAGGAAATAACAACCAATATAAGAGAACTTTCAAGCATCGGTACTTATAGAGGATATAGACATAAAGTTGGACTCCCTGTCAGGGGGCAAAGGACATCTTGTAACGCCCGCACTCGAAAGGGCCCCAGAAAAACCGTAGGCGTTTTGAGGAAGAAAGTAAAGGAAAGAATAGCAGCGTCGGATAAAAAAGAATAATTGGAAAGGTAAAAACAATCCATGGAAGAGCCAAAACTAGACAAAGAAAAAAAAGAAAAATCCACCGAAAAACACAAAAAGAGCGAAGGAACTAAAAAGGCTGAAGCAGAGCAAAAAGTCGTACAACCCCAAGGAACTAAAGCTGTTGCTGGAGCAGAGCCTCTAGACGAAAGTAAAATAGTCGAAGAAATTAAGACGACTATTAGTAAGGGCAAGAAGAAAAGAAAAGGGTTAAAGGTTCCCAAAGGAATAGCTCATATAAGGTCGACTTTTAACAACACGCTCGTGACTATTGCTGACCCGCAAGGAAATACTATCGTTTCCTCTTCATCTGGAGCGGTTGGATTTAAAGGCACAAAAAAATCCACTCCTTTTGCAGCTTCACGCGCCTCGGAGATTGCAGCCAAAAAAGCTCTGGCATTAGGCATGAAGGAAATAAGTGTTTATATTAAAGGACCCGGTGCTGGACGAGAAGCAGCAATAAGGTCTTTGGAATCTGCGGGGCTTACAATAACTCTTATAAGGGACGTAACACCTATTCCGCATAATGGATGCAGACCGCCAAAGAGGAGAAGAGTATAAAAACATATGAAAAACGGTTATAGGTTATTGGTTATCGGTTATTACAAAAAAATGAATGGGGTGTTTACGAAAACCCTGCCCGACAAAGATTGGCAGGCGGGCGAACACCGAAAATCGAGCACCTTATTATAAGGATTGATATGAGATATACCGGATCAAAATGCAAGTTATGTAAAAGGGCCAATGAAAAATTATTTTTAAAAGGCTCAAAATGCCGTACGGCTAAATGTATCATTACGCGCAAAACAGATAAGTCCGATAAAAAAGGTAAAACCAGCCTAACTGCTTCCCGGAAACGCAGAACCAAACTTTCAGATTATGGAGTTAGACTTGCGGAAAAGCAAAAACTTAGAAATATTTACGGTCTTTCAGAAAATAGTTTTCATAATCTATTTAATATCGCTGCGAAGAAAAAAGGAGATACCGGAGAAGTATTTTTAACTCTTTTGGAAAGACGGCTTGACAATGTTATTTTTAAAATGGGGTTTGCAAATTCCAGAGCACATGCAAGGCAGCTTGTAGGACACAAATTCTTTATCGTGGGAAAGAGGAAAGTTAACATTCCTTCATATCTTGTAAAGGAAAACGAAGTAATAAAATTGGATTCCAACAAACAAGAAAAACTGAAGAATATTATATCTACCGAAGCAGAAATAGAAGTGCCTCTTTGGCTCTCCGTAGATAGGAAAAAATTAGAAGGGAAAGTATTAAGAATTCCCAAACGGGAAGAAATTTCTGTTCCTGTGGAAGAAAATTTAATTGTTGAATTTTATTCTCGTTAGTTTGTTTTATACTAATGAGAAGATTTTTTTATAACGGTTGAAAAGGGGATAATTGCTATGGAAGAAAATAACAAGATTGAGTTTCTGATTATGCCGGAAAAATTAGAATGGGAAAAATTGACCGAATCTTATGGGAAAGTTGTCATATATTCCCTTGAAAGAGGCTTTGCTACAACCCTGGGTAATTCTCTAAGAAGGATGCTCCTTTTTTGCATACCGGGTACGGCTATAACTTCTGTCAATATAGAAGGCGTAAAACACGAATTTTCAAGCATCCCCGGTGTTTTGGAGGATGTTCCTCAATTAATTGCCAACCTTAAACAAACAATAATAAAAGTCCATGACGAAAAAGACGTCAGAAAAGAACTTTTACTTGATGTGAAAGGCGAAGGAGAAGTAAGAGCCGGCGATATAAAAACTGATAAAGATGTTGAAATTTTAAATCCGCGTCTTCATCTTGCTACATTAAGCAAGGGTAAAAGTTTAAAGATGAGCATTTGGATCGAAAGAGGCAAGAGCTACATACAAGCCAAAAAAATTTCCGTTGCGGATATGCCGATAGGCACCATAGCCGTCGATGCTCTATTTTCTCCTGTTAAAAAAGTTGATTTCAAAATGGAAAACACGCGTGTAGGAGATAGAATAGACTATGAAAAGTTAGTTTTGGAAATATGGACTAACGGCACTATAACCCCTGACAGAGCATTAGGATATGCGACGGAAGTTTTGATTAAGCATTATGAATTTATTCTGAATAGTTTACGTAAAAAAGATGTAAAAGAAGAGGTAGAAGAAGAGATTTTAAAAGAAAATAAAAAAGAAGATAAGAAAGGCCTGTTATCCAAAAGCCTTTCTGAATTCGACCTTTCCGTTCGTTCTATGAACTGTTTGAAGGCCGGGAATATAAAAACATTGGG
>JAQURI010000021.1 GCA_028715665.1 Candidatus Ratteibacteria bacterium | reverse complement strand
CCGATGCCTTTTTCCCCTTTAGCGATGTTGTCGAAGAAGCTGCTAAAGCCGGCATTTCGGCAATCATACAGCCCGGTGGTTCAAAGAAAGACCAGGACAGTATAGACGCATGTAACAAAAACGGAATAGCAATGGTATTTACGGGAGAAAGGCATTTTAGACACTGAAAAACAAGGTTAACAACGGTTAAAAATAGTTAATGACAGTTAACAATGGTTGCAAATAAAATTTAAAAAGTAACCTTTATTAACCTGTGTTAACCAATGTTAACTTATGTTAACTAAAATTATGTTTTAGAGTGAGGGATTATGAACGAAGCAAAGATAAAAAAAGCCGTACGAATGATATTGGAAGCCGTCGGTGAAAATCCCAACAGGGAAGGTTTAAAAAGAACACCCAAAAGAGTAGCCAATATGTACAGGGAAATTCTCGGAGGTATAGGGAAGAAACCGGCTTTGGAGCTTAAAATTCTAAGAGGACAAAGTTTCGATGAAATAGTCCTTGTCAAAGATATTCCTTTTTATTCGCTTTGCGAACATCACATGCTGCCTTTTCACGGAAAAGCGCACGTTGCATATATGCCCGAAGGAAACAGAATAGTCGGGATATCCAAACTGCCGCGTGTCGTGGAAATTCTTTCCCGCAGATTGCAAATACAGGAAAAACTCACTTCGCAAATTGCCGATGTAATAAACGAAACCATTAAACCAAAGGGCGTGATGGTAATCGTGGAAGCGGAACATCTCTGCGTTACTATGAGGGGCATTAAAAAAAGCGGGTCTACGGTTACTTCGGTGGTAAGAGGCATATTCCGCGAAAACGAAAAAACAAGGGCAGAAGCTCTTTCGCTTATAGGAAATTAATGATAAGTGAAAAATATATAGATAAACCTATAAAAAAATATCTTGACGATTTGGCGGCGAAGAAACCGGCGCCGGGCGGAGGCAGCGCTGGAGCTTTGTCGGGAGCGCTTGCCGCAGGGCTTCTTTCTATGGCTGGGAATTTTAGTATCGGTAAAAACCCTAAAAACGACAAAAAATTAAAAACTATCCTTAAACAAAGCGAAGGATTAAGAGAAAAGATGAGCAAGTTGATTGACGAGGACGTTAAGGCGTACAAGAACGTCTGGCTTGTTTTTAAGTCGCCGGAAGCGACAAGCGCAAAAAAACAAAATGCTTTGAAAAATGCAGCCGAAGTTCCAATGCAAATCGCTCAATTTGGTGTGGAGATAATTAAACTAAACAAGAAATTACTGCCAATCTGTAATCCTCGCCTTATTTCAGATGTAGCTTCATCTTTGTTGCTTGCCCGTAGTGCTGTTGAGATAGGAGCAATTAATGTAGAAGAAAACCTCGCAATTATTAAGGATAAAAAATTCAATAGAATGCATAGAGACAAGTTACGGAGGTTCAAAAAAATTTCTTGCAGCATAAAAAACAAAGTTTTATAGGAGAAAATCATGGACATCGAAAAACTTTTCAAGGACGGATTCAAGGGCAAGACCGCATTGGTCTCGGGCGGCGCGGGATTCATCGGCTCGCATATTTCGGATAAATTAGTTCAATGCGGCGCAAAAGTTAAAATTATTGACGATTTCTCGGAAGGAAAAGAAGAAAACATCGAACAAATAATGGACAAAATTGAACTTATAAGAGGCGATATAAGAGACCTTGAACTTCTTAGGAAAATCACCAAAGGAGTCAATTTCGTATTTCACGAAGCGGCAAGAAGGTCTGTCCCGAAGTCCGTTGAAGACCCTTTGACATACAACGACGTAAACGTAACGGGGACGCTTAATTTGCTCCTTGCATCACACGAAAATAAAATAGAAAGATTGGTATTTGCTTCGTCTTCTTCTATTTACGGGGAAACCGAACAAAAGAGGCCCCAGGCGGAAACTTTGATTCCCAAACTTATCTCCCCATATGCCGCTACAAAAATGGCGGGAGAATATTACTGCAGAGTTTTCAACGAAACATATAAACTCCCGACGGTTTCTTTGAGATATTTCAACGTTTTCGGCCCGAGACAATCTCTTGAAAGCCAATATGCCGTAGTTATTCCCAAGTTCATAAACTGTATTATGAAAGATGAACAACCGCCTATATACGGGGACGGACTGCAGTCAAGAGATTTTACTTATGTGGAAAATGTCGCGAATTTCAACCTGTTGGCCGCGCTTAAGAAAGAAGCGGCGGGGCAGGCGTTTAACGTCGCGATAGGGCAGACGTATAATCTTTTAGAACTTGTGAGAGATATCAATAAAATTTTAGGCAAAAATATAAAACCCACATTTCATCCTATCCGCGCGGGAGACGTAAAATATACCTGGGCCGACATGTCCAAAGCAAAGAAAATGCTCGGTCCCATCCCTCAAATAAATTTCTTTGAAGGTCTGAAGAAAACGGTGGAGTGGTATGAAAAAGACAGATAACAGAGGTCAGAAAACAGAAGTCAGGGTGTCGGGGGTATTAGGTAGATTTTGTTGGTTTATTTTTCTTTGAGTACCAAGCCATTACTAACCCAACTACTAAAATAAAATTCCCAATAGGATAGATGATATAATTAAAATAGCCATTTAGAATTTTAGGAATCTTAAAACCAATTGTTCCTGCTATTATTCCAAATAGTAAAGCAGCAACCATACCGCCATATTCATTTTTTTCTTTTTTAATATTAGTAAGAAATAATAAACTAAATAAAATCCAAAGAGATGCCCCAGCAAAAGCGAATTTTATTTTTTGGTTTAAAATTACAATTTCAGGTGAACTATTAATTAATAGTATTTTATTTAATTGATTTGTTAGTTCTTCGTAAGAATTCTTGAGATAATTATTTTGAGTAATATTGTATTCCCTCTCAATAAATGCAAGTTTTTCTGTTAATTCAGTTGTTCTTTGAAGTCGCATTAGTTTAAATTGGTCTGTATAAGTTTCATAAAAACCAATTATAAGACAAATTAATATGCCAACAATTATATATCTTGGGAGTTGTTTCAATGAGAACTCGGATATTAATTTTGCTAGAGAATTTAAAGTTGAATCATTCATATAATATTTTCAAATCAAATATATATTAGAATCTTATCCATGTCAATTTCCCTCCGGCTGTTTGATTGTCGCATTGTCGATTGTATCTATTTAATAAATTGTGTTTTTTATTCCGCAATCTGAAATACGCAATCCGCAATAGAATTCCCCTCTTTATCCCGCAGTGTTATAATGAACCGCTATGTTTGCGAATATATTGTCTAATATGCGCCAGAAAAAAGAACTGGCCCGGCTTTCCCAAATCGTCGAGGAAATTCATTCTCACGAATCCAAAATAAAGTCGCTTTCCGAGAACGATATTATCAGAAAAACCGAAGAGCTGAAATCGAAAGCGCTGGAGAAATATAAAGAGAATGAAGAACTCCTTAAAGAGTTAAATGCAAAAATCGATATGGCTTCGGGCGCTGAGGAAAAGGGAAGAATTAAGAAAGAGGCTAAAAATCTATACAATGAGATGCTTTCAGACATTTTGCCGGAGGCATTTGCATTGGTTAAGGAAGCGTGCCGAAGAATGGTCGGCAAGCGGTGGAATGTAAGCGATATAGAAATCCAATGGGACATGGTGCCGTTTGATGTGCAGTTAATGGGCGGTATTGTGCTTCACGAAGGCAAGATTGCGGAAATGGCTACAGGTGAAGGCAAGACACTTGTTGCTACGATGCCTGCGTATCTTAACGCTTTGCTCGGCAGAGGCGTCCATATAGTTACCGTAAATGATTATCTTGCCCGTAGAGACAGAGAATGGATGGGGCCTGTATATGAATCGCTCGGGCTTACTGTCGGAGTAATTCAGTCTCACATGGACCCGCCGGCGAGAAAGCAGGCATACACTTGCGATATCACTTACGGCACCAACAACGAATTCGGTTTTGATTATCTGCGTGACAATATTTCTGTGAGGAAAGAAGATATTGTGCAAAGAAATCTGCATTATGCAATTATAGATGAAGTTGATTCCATATTAGTTGACGAAGCGAGGACTCCGCTCATTATTTCGGGTCCGACCGATGATTCGGTTGAAATGTATTTGAAAATCGATAGGATAGTCCGGCGGCTAAGAAAAGGCGCGGATTATGAAGTGGATGAAAAAGCGCATACCGTAACTTTGACGGAAGATGGCATAGAGAAAGCACAGCAGTTACTCGGAATAGATTCGCTTTATGATACCGCAAATATGGGGTTTGCGGGATGCATTCAGCAATCATTGAGGGCGCATGAACTTTTTCATGAGGATAAAGACTATTTGATAAAAGACGGACAGGTGCTTATTGTTGATGAATTTACGGGGCGGCTGCTTCCGGGCAGAAGATATTCGGAAGGGCTGCATCAGGCGCTTGAGGCAAAATCTATAAACGAAGGCAAGCAAGTAACCATTGAAAGAGAAAATCAGACATTGGCAACGATTACTTTCCAGAATTATTTCCGCCTTTATTATGAAAAATATGCCGGTATGACAGGAACCGCCAAGACCGAAGAAGACGAATTTAAACGGGTTTATGACCTTGAAGTCGTTTCTATTCCGACTAATAAGCCGCTTAGAAGGACGGAAATGCCGGATGTGATATACAAGACCCGAAAAGAGATGTTGAGTGCTGTGACAAGGGAAATAAAGGATTTGCATGAGCAGGGAAGGCCTGTGTTGGTCGGCACTATTTCAATACAAAGTTCCGAAGAAGTTTCCAAACATCTTAAGGAAGAGGGCATAGAGCATGAAGTTTTGAATGCTAAATATCACGAAAAGGAAGCAAAAATAGTGGCGAATGCCGGCCAAAAGAGCACGGTGACGATAGCGACGCAAATGGCTGGGAGGGGAACCGATATAAAGTTGGGAGTAGGCGTTGCCGAAATAGGCGGACTTCATATTTTGGGCGTAGAAAGGCATGAGGACAGGCGCATTGACAATCAACTACGCGGCAGGTCGGGCAGGCAGGGCGACCCCGGCTCCTCGCAGTTTTTCCTTTCTTTGGAAGATGACCTTTTGAGAATATTCGGAGGGGACAGAATAAAAAGCCTTATGGGCCGTTTTGGGCTTCCGGATAACGAACCGATTGTTCATCCATGGCTTACAAGAACCATAGAGGGAGCTCAAAAGCGAGTCGAAGAACAGAATTTTGAAATCAGGAGAAACCTGCTAAGTTTCGACGACGTTATGGACAGACAGCGCGAAGTTATATATAAGGAAAGAAGAAAAGCGTTAGAAGAAGAAAATTTAAAAGAAATTATTTTGCATATGATGGATGATGTGATAGATAACGAAATCTCTTTTTACGCGCCTGAAAATGTGCATCCCGAGGATTGGGACTTGGACGATCTGAGAAAGTTCGTTTCTTCGCATTTTTCTATTCATTTTCCCGGTGTTGATACGAACCGGATAAATACAAAAGAATTGAAACGCATTCTGAAAGAAAAAATACAGGAAACATATGCAGCCAAAGAGCGGGAAATTAGCGAGGAAATAATGCGGCATTTGGAAAAAATAATTTTACTTCAGACAATAGACAGATGCTGGAAAGAACATCTGCGCGATATGGACGAACTACGGCAGGGGATAGGTTTAAGGGGCTACGGGGGAACGAATCCTTTGGTCGAATATAAAAAGGAAGCATATGAGATGTTCGGAGCGCTTAATTACAGGATCGAAAAAGAAATTAGCAATTATCTTTTCAAAGTTAAAATAACAGAGGAAAGAAAACCTGAGAATGTTTTGGCTTCCGACAGAATGAGGTTTTTGCATCCGGATGCGGCAAGTCCGAGAAGAAACGCCACAGCTTCTAACCAAATGCCTGATACGCAAATTAATCGCCCGCAGACAGACGAGAAAATCACCCCTTTTCGAAGGGCGCAACCGAAGGTAGGAAGGAACGATCCCTGTCCCTGCGGGAGCGGGAAAAAATATAAAAAATGCTGCGGTAAAAATATATGAAGCTACAATATTTTATATCCGGTGAAGCGAAACCTCCCGCACCATGTAAGATGCGGGACAAAAACCCAGAACCCTACGTGGTTCTGGGCTGAATCCCTTGTGGTTCATGGGTAAAAAGGAGAAACCTATGGGTGTTTTCTTTTTTAGAAAAAAGAAAAGATTCAAAAAAGAGGGTAGCTATGTTTTGGAACCGCATTTGGAAGAAAAAAGCACTTTGAATAAACCCATCGTCATTTTGTTTCTGAAAATAAACGGTCAATCGAAAATTTATGAATTGCCGCATGACAGAAATTTTACCATAGGTTCCGACCCGAAAAATGACCTGTGTTTAAAAGAATCTGGAGTTTCGCCTTTCCACGCAAAGATAAGTCCGGTTAAAGATAGTTATGTTCTTTATAACTTATTGTCAAATGATGGAGTCAAAGTAAATCGACATGAAGTCCATAAATACAGATTAAGATTCGGGGACAGAATAGAAATCGGCCCCGAAATCTTACTTTTTGATTTAAAACAGGGATACAGAAGAGATGACGAGTTTTTTGAAGGCGCTGAAAGAAGAAAATCCGTGAGAATATCTCCTCCGCTTACTCTAAGGTTTATCGTTTATTCGCAAAATAAAGCCAAGGAGTTTGTAGCATTTATAAAAGATATAAGTTTGGAAGGGGTAAGGATAGAATTAGAGGAAAAACTGCCTAAAGGAAGCATGATAGAAGCGCAAATTTATTCTCCCGAACTTCCGTCGATAGACTTGATAGGGACTGTGGTGCGGGAAATCGATTTTGACAAAGGTGGTAGAATATTTTATGAAGTCGGCATGCAGTTCTTGGAAATGAGCGATGAAGCAAGGGAAAGACTTCATAATTATCTGGTTAGATGTATTTCTTAACAAACGTTTAAGGTGAAAAATGGTTTCTAAATTTTTGGGCGGGTTTATAAAAAATGGTGATAAAGGGAACAATATTTCGTCAAATGTGACGCAAGGGGAGGTAAAGGACAGTTTTGCCCATCCCGCAGTTCTTATATTTGAAAAAATCCGGGGAGAATCCCCTGTTTACAATTTGCCGAATAACAGAGAATTTTTTATTGGGCAAGATTCCAAAAACGATTTATGTTTGGAAGGAGACGATGTTTCATCCGTCCACGCAAAAATAAGACCTGAAAAAGACAGTTACATGCTTTACGATTTAGCGTCAAAAAGCGGATTAACAGTGAATTGGGTAAAAACATCAAAGCGAAGATTGGAACATAAGGACAGGATAAAAATCGGTTCTTATAATTTGATTTTTGAGTTTGTAAAGGATGATGCGATTTCGGGCGGAAGAATGAAAAAAATAAACGTTGCCTCATCTCCCATGACTTTGAAGTTATTGACGACGATAGATGGTAAACTTGAAGAAGTAACAGGATTAGTTAAAGACATAAATATTAACGGCGCAACGATAGAAATGCAAAAAGAAATTTTGCATAAAGGCAACGTCATAGAAGCGGGAATCTCTTCTAAAGAATTACAGCTTATTGAAGTCATAGCCCAAGTTATATGGGAAAGACTTAGTGAAAGAGACGGGAAAATGTTATATAATTTAGGACTTCAATTTTTGGAAATGGATGAAAAATCGAGGAATATCTTAAAAGATTATATTGAAGGCAAGGGCGCTTGATAGCCAAAGATAGATAATGGAAAATAAGTTTTCTAAAAAACCTGATTCGGCAGAGAAGCCAAAAGAAGAGTCCTCGATTTTTATCAATCAAACAAAAGAAGGCAGTTCCGAAGTTTATCGCCTCACTGTTGGTAACATACCGCATGGACAAGTTGAAGAAGTTTTCACTACCCCCGCTATTTTAGTCCACGCAAAAACATGTGAAAAATCCCCTGTTTATAATCTGTTTACCGATAAAGAATTTTTTATCGGTCGGAATTCTAAAAATCATTTATGTTTACAGGGAAAAGATATTGCAGATGTCCACGCGAAAATAAGGCCTGAAAAAGAAGGCTATGTCCTTTATGATTTGACTTCCAAAAGCGGAGTAAAAGTGAATTGGGAGAAGGTTATAAAACGGAAACTCGAGCACAGAGACAGAATAAAGATAGGGGAACACATTCTGATTTTCCAGTTGCTACAAGAGACAAAAGGCGAACCATTTACTGGAATAGAGCGCAGAAAATCCGTTCGGGTTTTTCCTGAAATGGATGTAAAATTATTGGTTTGTTCTTTATCTAAACTTGAAGAATTAAGCGGAACAGTTATCGATATCAGCCTTGACGGGATGAGAATAGAAACGGAAAAGGAACTTTCCAAAAGCACCGTAATAAATGCGGGCCTTTCTTGCAAGACGATGCCCATTTTAGAAGTCATGGCGCAGGTTATCTGGACAAAATCCAAACAAAAAGAATCGAAAATGTTCTACCAAACGGGGCTTCAATTTATAGAAATGGATGATGTAACGCGCGCGGCATTACAGGAATATCTTATTAAATGTGTTGTATGAATTTTCTTCTTTACTACAGTCAGCTGTCTACTTAATTGCTATTATTTTCCCTTCAAACTTATAAGTGCCGGTTTTTAATATTCTAATCTTATAAAAATCGCCGATTTTTGCTTTGCCTTTTACCATTACTACATTGTCTATATCTATCGCATCCGCCCGGCGTCTGCCCCGATAAATTCCGCGGGAAATCTTCTTGTCTATCAAAACAATGCTCTCTTTGTCTTTTAATTTTTTATTTCTGTTGAGGATGATTTCTTTCTGTACGGACAAAAGTTTATTTAACCTGAATTGTTTTGTCTTGTCTGAAATCTTGTCCTTGAGGTTAAAACTTCTTGTATTTTCCTGAGGTGAATAAGTAAATGCTCCCAAATGGTCGAATTGCGTCTGTTTTATAAATTTTAAAAGTTCATTGAATTCTTTATCCGTTTCCAAAGGAAAACCGACTAAAAAAGTTGTTCTTAAAGCCAAATCGGGTATTTTTGCCCGCAGTTTATCTATGAGTTTTTTTATGTCTTTTTTTGTCACTTTCCTTCGCATTGCTTTAAGTATTTTGTCGCTGCAATGCTGCAGTGGGATGTCCAAATATTTACAGATTTTTTCGTTGGTTGCTATAGTGTCTATCAATTCTTCGCTGTAATGCGCCGGATGTGTATAAAGCAGCCTTATCCATTTGATTTTTTCTATTTTTGAAAGTTTTTTCAAAAGTTCAGGCAGTTTTATTTTGCCATATATGTCTTTTCCGTATAAGGTTGTGTCTTGCGCTATCAGGTTTATTTCTTTTGCCCCTGCTTCGGACAGGATTTTTGCCTCTTCCAAAATTTCTTCCATTTTTCTTGAGGTATAGTTTCCTCTTAAGTTTGGAATAATGCAGTAACTGCATCGATTATCGCATCCGTCCGCTATTTTTACATAGACTGAATGCCTCGGACCGGTAATGCATCTTTCACGATTTTCGAATTTATATTTTGGGTTTTTTTCTATGAATGTTATTTTTGATTTGCCTTCTTTTAACTGTTCGCAGACAACGGTTATTTGGTCTATATTGAAAGGGTCTATTACGGCGTCTATTTCCGGGATTTGTTCAAACAGTTTATTTTTAAATAAAGATACCAAACACCCGCATACGCAGATTTTTTTATTGCCTTTTTTTCGGGCGATATCAAGTATAGTGTTTATGGATTCTTCTTGAGCCGGTTCTATAAAAGCACAGGTATTAATTAATATTATATTTGCTTGTTTCGGCAGAGAAACTATTTCAAATCCGTGCTTTAATAAAGTACCAAGCATATATTCCGAATCAACGAGGTTTTTGGGGCACCCGAGAGATAACAAAGTAATTTTAGCCATTTTTATTGAAAATATTTTATCATGTTTATATATGATAATTTATCGAACCGTATTTTGACAATGCGGCTATTTTACAGTATATTGGACTTTTAAAAAATATGAGAAAAGCGACTTATAAACAGGCAGGAGTCAATATCGACAGGGGAGAAGAATTTGTAGACAAAATAAACCGAATAGTCAAAAAAACCCACGGTAAACAAGTCTTGTCTTCATTGTCCGGTTTCGGTTCGATTTTTTTCCTTAAAGGTTACAAGAATCCTATTTTAGTGTCTTCTGCGGATGGTGTCGGAACAAAAATGGTTTTGGCGGATTTGGTAAAAAGATATGACGGGGTCGGGATCGATGCCGTAGCTATGAATGTCGACGATGTCCTTGCTATGGGCGCGCAGCCGCTGTTTTTTCTCGATTATCTGGCTTGTGGACAAATAGACTTAAAAGTAGCCGTAGAAATAATTAAGTCCGTTGCAAAAGGATGTAGTCAAGCCGGATGCTCTTTGATAGGAGGAGAAACGGCGGAGATGCCGGGTTTTTATAAAAAAGGACAATTTGAACTTGTGGGTTTTGCCGTAGGCGTTTTGGAAAAAGGTAAAATTATAGACGGTGCCCATGTTAGGCCCGGAGATAAAATATTGGGTTTGCCGTCATCGGGGCTTCATTCTAACGGTTTTTCTCTTGCCAGGAAAGTTTTATTTAAAGATGCCGGTACCGACCAGGAAAAAATAAAAATCCTGAAGACAAAAGATAAAAAACTGGGCAAAAGTTGGTCTGATGCGTTGCTTGAACCTACCCGTATTTATACCAAATCGGTTCTTCCTCTTATTAAAAGCGACATTGAAATATCGGGAATTGCTCATATTACGGGGGGCGGGTTGATGAGAAATATAAAAAGGATTTTACCCGAGGGGTGCCAGGCGCAGATTTTCCGGAATAAATGGAAAGTCCCTTCGCTTTTCATGCGGCTAAAAGAATTGGGCAATATTACTAAGGAAGAAATGTTTAAAGTTTTTAATATGGGCATTGGAATGGTTTTGATAGTGCCTCCACAGGAAGAAAAAAGGGCCCTGACTTATTTCGATAGAAATAAAGAAAAGGTTTTTTCGATAGGAATTGTCAAAAAAGGCGGCAGAAAAGTAATAATAAATTAAACATTTATTTAACGGAGGAGAAAATGGCGAGAAGCAGCAGTAAAATCAAGATAAAGAGACATCGCTGGGCATTGAAACTGAAAAGGAAGAAACAATTAAAAAAAACAGGGAAATTAAAGAAATAAAATAAGAAACAAAAAATATTTATAAACTTTTTTCTGTATTTATTGTTTCCGTTGTTAATTCTTAAGTCATGAAAGCCGCTTTCTTAACGGGTATTAAACGAATAGAAATACGAGAAATTGAAAAACCCGTACCTAAAAAAAGTGAAGTCCTTATTAAACTAAAAGCCGTAGGAATATGCGGCTCCGATATCCATTACTACAGGGCAGGTAAAATCGGCACCCAAGTAATCAAGTATCCGTTTATTATCGGTCACGAATGTTCCGGTATTATCGAGGATATGGCTGGAGATGTTACAAATGTTAAGATAGGACAAAGGGTTGCCGTTGAGCCTGCGGTTTCATGCGGCACATGCGAATTTTGTATTGACGGCCGCCCGAACATTTGTCCCAGGGTGAAATTTTTAGGGACCCCCGCAACTTCGGCTTCTCCGGCAATAGACGGGGCCTTTAGGGAATACATAACTATTTCGGCGGATAATGCTATTCCTGTTGCCGATAAGATTAGTTTCGATGAAGCCGCTTTAACGGAAGTTATGGCTATTGCCGTTCACAGTATGGATTTGGTGAAAATAAATAAGGGCGATACGGTTGCCGTCTTCGGCTCTGGACCTATCGGGCTGGCGGTTGTTATTATGGCAAAACTTTCGGGTGCTTCAAATATTTTCGCAACAGATTTATTGCAGAACAGATTGGAAATGGCGCAAAAATTGGGAGCTACCCGTGTAATCAATCCCCGGGAAAAAGATGTTGTCAATGAAATTTATAAGATTACCGAAGGAAGAGGGGTGGACGTTGCATTTGAAGCTGCGGGCAAACAGGAGACAATAGAACATTCTTTTAACGCCGTGAGAATAGGCGGGAGAGTTTCCGTTATTGGCATTCCGGAAACAGATAAAATTTATTACAGCCCAGAAATCAGAAGAAAAGAACCCGTTATCTATCATGTTAGGAGGTCAAATCATGCCAATAAAGATGTAGAAAGAATCGTTTCGTTGATTGAAAAAGGCATGTTGAAAGTGAAACCTTTGGTAACACACAGATTCCCTCTTGAGAAAATTGAAAAGGCTTTTGATATGGTGGACGGATATAAAGACGGCGTTATTAAAGCAATGATAGAAATAGGATAGTTGTAGAAGAATGCTCTTATATTATGATAAATGCAATTAAAAAAGAAAAGACCTTGTCCGTTTTAGATAGAATCATTGGCATATTTCTTACAATTATAATCTTTACTATTCCTTTCCCTAAACACATACAGACAACCGAGACAATTAGTTTTGTGTGTATAATTCTTGCCTTCGCTGCCAAATTGGTGTTATCCGGAAATAGAACTGCGAGTAAAAATGAAAACGAGCTTATGCCGGAAAAAATAATAGGAACACGCATAGATTTACAGATTTTAATATTTACAATTTTTGTCGTCATTTCTATATTTTTTTCCGTTAATTATCCTTATAGTTTGCATGCATTTAAAGAATATTGGCTCAAGCCTCTTCTTCTTTTATATATTATTGTAAATTTTGCGATTGATGAAAAAAGGATTAGTTATTTGGTGTGGGCGCTTATTGTTATTTCCTCGGTTCCGGTCGTTTTGGGAATAATTCAGTATTTTACCGAAGGAATACGCTTAAAGAGCCTATTCGGAGCGGCTACGGAATTTGGACAGTATCTCGATTACATTATCCCTTTGATATTTGCTATCGTTATCTGGGATGGGACGAAAAACACTAAAATTTCACTCGGGTTTATTCTTGTAGCTGCTTTTTTCTGTTTGATATTTACCTATACCAGAGCAAGTTGGATCAGCGTGTTTATCGCGGTAATGTTTTTATGCTTTCTGAAAAATAAAAAACTTATTCTAATCCCGATAATTTTGATATTATTTTTTGTTATGGTTTCCCCGCATAAAATAATAGATAGGATTGTTCGCGCAACCGATGAAAAGACTTACCTGAAAAGAGTTTACTTGTGGGAAAGTTCTATAAATCAAATCATAAAAAAACCTTTTACGGGTTACGGGTGGGGGTATAAAAATTTTTACGAATTGTATCCGTCTTTTGTTTCTCCTAAATTAAAAAATTTGCGAATTAACGATATGCATCGATATCATACTCACAATTATTTGCTGCAGATAGGATTCGAAACAGGCATAATGGGTTCTATTGTTTTTCTTTGGTTATGGCTTACTATAATGGTTCTTACATGGAAAAATTTTGTAAAATTAAAAACCCCCTTTCTAAAAAGCGTTATGGGGGGAATATTTGCTTCTTTTATAGCATGTTCCATTCACTGGATTGTGGAAGTTCCCGATGCTAAACAGTTAATAATGATGTTGTGGACTTTTATCGGAATAGCTATGGGTATAGTTAATATAACAGAAGGAAAATGGCAAAAGAACCTTTAATTAGTGTAATTATCCCGGCGTATAATCGGGCTAAATTTTTAGAAGAAGCCGTAAAAAGTGTTTTAGCTCAAACATATAAGAATTGGGAATTAATAATAGTAGATGACGGTTCCACCGATGATACGTCTGAGGTTGTTAAAAAATTCCTCGACGAACGGATTATTTATCTCCATCAGGACAACAAAGGCGCATCAGCCGCAAGAAACAAAGGAATCCTTAAGGCAAAGGGAGAATATATTGCCTTTCTTGATTCCGATGATATGTGGCTGCCGCAGAAGCTCCAGAAACAGTTGGAAGTTTTTAACAAAAGCCGATTTAAACCGGGAGTAGTATATACAGGAATTCAATATATGGATTACAAAGGCAATCTAAAAAAGCAGAGAAAATTGCCGGCATATCGCGGAAACATTTTTAAAAAGTTATTAAGGAAAAATATAGCGGGTATCGGCTCTACGATGTTGGTAAAAAAAGAGTGTTTTGAAAAGTGCGGATCATTCGACGAAAATTTACCGTCCAGAATGGATTTGGACATGATTCTCAGAATATCGGAGCATTTTACGGTGGATTATGTTCCGGAAATTTTAGCCCTGGAAAGAATTCATGAAGGGCGGATAACTGCTGATATCGAAAAAAAAATAAAAGGCAGAGAGATGCTTTTTGATAAAATACGGCCCTACCTTAAAAAACACAGAATTTTGTTGGCTAAATATTTATATGAGACGGGAGAATTATATTTTGAAAACGGCAATATGGAAGCAGGAAGAGAATATCTTGTCCGTTCTTTTAAAATTTTCCCTCTGTTGCGTTCGGCAATGAGACTTCTTGCTTTAAAAATAAAAAGATAAGCCATGACGATTATATATCCGCACCCAATGCTGTTTCCCAACAAAAAAGCCCATTCCATCCAAATAATAAACACTTGCCGGGCTTTGGCGAGTGAAGGTGCCGAAGTGATTCTTATGGTTTCCAAACTCGACAGAAAGACCGACAAAGAATGTTTGAATTTCTATGGGTTGTCGGAGCATCCAAATCTTAAAATAAAGGGGACAGCGCAAAAGAAGGGAAGGAGAAGTTTTAATTTATTTGTGCTTCGCGAAGTCTTAAGACACAGGAAAGATAAAAATACCGTCCTTTTTTTCAGAGACAAGAAACTAGCCCGAATATTTATTGTCTTAAAAAGGTTTTTTAAAATACCCTGTATTATAGAGGAAGATGCGCCTGCATCGGGTTATAGAAACCTTTCAGAACAATTAAGTCAGAAAGGGAAACAACTATCGTTTATAGAAAAATATAAATATGTATTCAGAATCTCCAGACGAAAAAGCCTGCAGAGTTTTCTTTATAAGAATGCCGATGGCGTAATATGTCAAACCGAAGGCATAAAACAAGCGATATGCGAGGATTTTTCTCCTTTTGTTCCTATGACTGTAGTTGCGTGTGCGACGAAATTAATGAATAGAGAATTTGAGTATGAAGCTGATAAGGTTCTATACTTGGGACATTTATATCCGCAGAAAGGCGTGGATGTTCTCATCAAGGCACTACAATATCTCCCTAATAGGGAATTGTTGATTATCGGAGGAAATAAAAAAGAAGATATTTCACGGTTAAAAAACTTGAGTTTTCGATTGCATGTAGATGAACGGGTAACATTTGCAGGATGTGTTCCTCATTCGGATATAGAGAGGTATTTTGAGGGCGCAGGTGTAGCCGTTATCCCGATTATAAACACTGTCGGGCAAAGATTATTTACCTCTCCCATGAAACTTTTTGAGTATATGTCTGCCAGAGTTCCCATTGTTGCAAGCGATTTCCCTTCTATGAGGGAAATTCTCGAAAACGGTAAAACAGCGGTTTTAGTAGAACCGGAAAGTCCCAAAGCATTGGCTGAAGGAATAGAAAAAATCTTGACCGATAGAGAGTTTGCCGAAGAAATCACCCAAAATGCGTATGAGAAAGTAAAAGGTTTTACATGGGAAAAAAGAGCAAAAAATATTATACTATTCTTAAAACCCTTATTGGAAAGGAATAAAAGGCAATGAGGCAGAAGATTTCCGCAATAGTTCCAACTTATAACGAAGAGCATGATATTGAAAAATGTCTGAGAAGTTTGGATTGGACGGATGAAATCATAATAGTTGATTCGTTCAGTA
>JAQURI010000020.1 GCA_028715665.1 Candidatus Ratteibacteria bacterium | reverse complement strand
GGAGCATGTTCCAAAAGGGGGCCGCTGTAAATTTCTTCTTTCCTGAATAATTTTTTTATTACTTTTTTCCCGTTATATTCGAGCGAAGCAAAAAGGACTTTTAAATCTTCTATTATTTTGTCTTTTTCTTTTTGTTCTACCTTCCCTCGGGGATATTTATCTTTAAGGTTGATATATATCCTTGCCGGGTCGAGTGCAAAAGCTTTTGTTTGATAATCTATGGAAGAAAAGTTCTCTTTTTCTCCCGGGGTAAATTTCAGAAAACCTTCTTTTTTAAGTAAGAAGTTTATGTTCACGTCTTTTTCCAGTTTTTCGAATCCGTGGTCCGATAGGAATATTATTGAATCATTATCTCCGCATTTTTTTACAATCTCGCCGATAATTCCGTCTATTTTCTTAAAGTGTTCCGTGAAATGGGTATGATATTTATGGGATTTATCTTCATAAGCCTCCCACAAAAAGTGCATAAGACGGTCGGTGCCGGTAAAAACAAGCATAAAAATCTGCCATTTTTCTTTTTTCCATAAGTATTCATAAATTTTTTTTCGGCTGTCGAGCGTCTTGTCCAAATCATTCAAAAATAAATCGAACGACTTATGCGCTTTTCCCGAATCTACGTCTATTCTGTAATCGTTTTCTTTTAGATACGGAACAAACGAGGAAGGATATACTCCTTTTTCCAAGTCCGGAGCAACAAAGCCGGAAATCAATACTCCGTTTAAAGGCAGCGCCGGATATGTGGAAGGGACATTTATAATTACAGACGGCTTCGGCGGGTCATTCCAGAAAACGGGGGCTTTCAAGTCTTTAAAGTTTGAAAAAGAGAGCCTATAAGTCCCGTGAGGAAAATCGGTAAAACCGAAGATGCCGTGTTCCGCGGGATTTTTGCCGGTTATGATTGAACTCCATGCGACAGACGAAACTTCTGGTATCGAAGAAGACATCTGTCTGAATACGCCGTCCCGTATTATCCCGCCCATATTGGGCATTATGTTTTCCTTTGCAAGGCCGCTTATTAAACCGTAAGGGACACCGTCAAGGCCGATTATTATCAGACGTCCGTTTCTAAACATTCTTTTTTCCTACATTAAGAGAGGTTTTTATGCCTTCACTATTTTTTTATTAATACCTTCATAAATCCCTCTCGTGTCTATTATCAATTTGCTGTATTTCAAAATTTTTCGGTAATCAAAATTGTGATGAGCCGTTACTAAAATGACGGCGTCCATCTTTCCGAGGAATTTATTTGCAAGCGGCACCGAAAACAGTTTGAAGTCATATTTTCTCGATTTTTTAAGATGCGGGATGTAAGGGTCGTTATAAAAAATTTCTGCGCCTTTTTTAGATAATAAGTCCATGATTTCATAAGCGGGAGATTCCCTGTCGTCGTCTGTATCTTGCTTGTATGCCACGCCTAAAATCAGGATTTTTGCTCCCCTTAGTTTTTTGCTTTTTTTACCCAAGGCGCGTTCGGTCTTCTCTATTACATAATCGGGCATAGAAGTATTTATTTTTCCCGCAAGTTCTATGAATTTTGTATCCATTCCGTGTTCTTTCGCTTTCCATGTGAAATAGAAGGGGTCTATAGGTATGCAGTGCCCTCCGAGTCCGGGCCCCGGATAGAAAGCTTGGAAACCGAACGGTTTTGTCTTGGCCGCCGCGATTACTTCCCAAACGTCTATACCCATCTTATCAAGGACCATTTTAAGTTCGTTGACAAGCGCAATATTTACTGCTCTGTATATGTTTTCCAGAAGTTTTGTCATTTCCGCTACTTCGGCGGAGGATACGGGAATGACTCTGTCGACGACGGAGGAATAGAGCTGAATGCCGAGTTGTAAACAGTCCTTTGTAATCCCGCCTACGACTTTCGGAATATTTTTGGTATTGTATTTTTTGTTGCCGGGGTCTTCTCTTTCGGGAGAAAAGACAAGAAAGAAATCCTTTCCAACTTTCAGTCCTGTTGATTGAAGCGCGGGCAAAACCAATTCTTTCGTAGTTCCGGGGTAGGTGGTGGATTCCAGCGAAATCAGCTGGCCTTTACGTAATCTTTTCTTTATTTCTTTTACGCTGTTTTGGATATATTTCATGTCCGGGTCTTTTCTGTTCTCTTTTAACGGCGTAGGCACACATATGATTATCACATCTGTTTTAACAAGTTCGTCCATATTGCTTGTCGGACGAAATTTTCCCCGATATTTCTTAAATATACCGAAATGGATATGTTTTATGTAGGATTTGCCTTTATTCAGGTTTTCTATTTTTTTCTTATCCACATCAAATCCGAATACGGGAAAACCTTCTTCAAGGAACCGTATTACAAGGGGGAGTCCCACATAACCCAAACCGATAACGCCGATCTTTGCTTTTCTGCTCTTTATTAGCTTTTCTATTTTGTTTTTCATATGTTTGTCCTTAAAAATTTAAGGACATATTTTATCAGAAATACTCGGTAAAATCTCCCGAATTGCAGTTTAGGGAATGTTTTGTCTGTACGGTAATAGTTTAAGGGGCAATGACGAATACGCTCCGGCGTAGTTGATTAATATGTCGAATATTTCGAAATGTCTATATGGTATGGCCAGTTGAATGAATTCTATTATTAAGCCGTATGTTCCCGCCAGCAGGATGGCCATTTTGAAATTATCAGTAGTTTTGTAACAAAGAAATGAAAGAACGAGATATGATAAGAAATGCATTGCTTTGTCGAAATTCGAGATTGGTTTTATCTTTAAAGGTTCGGGGATTAAAGAAAAATAAAGGATTAAAACGGCGAAAGAGACGGTTAGGATAAAATATATTTTATGTTGGTTGGTATTCAACGTTTTTAGTTTAGAGTGTAGAGTTTAGAGTTGAGAGAAATCTTTCTCTAAACTCTCAACTGATTTGGATTCCAAATTCCCTCAAAATCATCGCTCGCACATCAAGGATGTTATATTGCCCTATTTTTCTTGCCGGATTTTTTATGTGATTTGATTTATCGTATTTGATAAATATGCCGTTCCAGTCGTGGACCGCGTCATCCGGCCCGGTATCGTTTTCCTCAAGGTATAATTTCTTTCTTCCGACAGTTCCGGCGCTTCTCCATGATAAATCGTCAAAATAGACCATCAAGTCGGGCGGGTAGCCCTTAACCTCTTTATAAAAGTGTTCGGGCTTGTGCACAATAGTCTTCCACTTTTCGTTATTCGGGCCTCTGATATTTTCTATTTCGTTTTTCAATTTTTCCCGGAAGTCTTCATAGTCTTTTCCGTCTATGACACCCATTTTTTCACGGCCTTTTTTATTGATATATATCCTGCCGTAATAACCGCCCCAGCCCCATGCGCTGGTCTTGTTCCAATCTACTTCCAATTTTTCGAAAGAACCGACTTTCTCCGGATATTTTTTCAAGACTATATATCCCTTTTCAATCAGCCACTCATTTATGCAGAAACAACCCTTCATCCTTTTGGCGCCGTGGTCCGAAACTACGAAAATAGTTGTCTCAATTCCTGCCATATCGATTAATCTTCCGATTTTTTCGTCGATGAATTTATAATAGTTTCCGATGACGTCTTTGAATTTATTGCCGGGCTGGTATAAATGGTGTTCCCTGTCGAAATATTTCCAAAATGCGTGATGAATCCTGTCGACCCCGATTTCCACGAACTGGAAGAAATCCCATTCTTTTTCGCGCATCAAAAATTCAATTGCTTTAAAATGGCTTTCCGTCACGGCGTATAAATTCTTTAAGAGTTCTTCTCTTTCTTCCGTCCTGAAAGATACGTCGAATTGATATTCGGGAACGGCGGCAAGGATTTCGTTTTTCAAACTTTGAGGGTATGTGAAATCGCTTTTTATGTCCGGTGTGATAAAACAACCGACAAGATGCCCGTTGACTTTATAAGGCGGATAGCTGGGAGGTATTCCTACGAGGATACTTTTCTTCTCGTATTTTTCCAACGTTTCCCAGACCCTTTCCTCTTTTATATGATGTGAATTAGCTATGTGAAATGTCTGGTAATCTTCCGGTTTCCTGTATCTAAAGCCGTAATCGCCCAACTGGCCCGGGTCTTTTCCTGTTGCCATGACCATCCATGCGGGTATTGTTATGGGAGGATACGAACTGTGCAGTTTTGCAGCAATGCCATTTTCGATTAACCTTTTTATATTCGGCAATCTGTCCAGTAAATCGCCGAATATTATCTTGGGCGTCGCGCAATCAAGCCCCATTACCAGAACTTTTTTATTTTTCATATTTTGTTACCCGAATATTTTCGATATCCAGTCGCCTAAGTAGTGAGTTATAAATACGACTATCAATGCAATTAATAAATGTTCCGAAATCACTCCCCAAGGCTTAGCTTTTTGTTCTCTGGCTATCTGGAAGCTAAAAACGCCCAGCATCGTCAATCCCCAAATTACGCTTACGACCATAGCCGTTGAAAATTCCAGTAATACAACAGGAATGACGAAAGTCAAAGCAAAGATAAATTTAGTAATAAACGTGGCAATCGTTGAAGCCCAAATTTCCTTTGCTGTGTGTTTGTTTTCGGATTCTTCAGAAATGTGGATGCCCAATGCATCCGAAATAGCGTCCGCCACCGCAATTATAAGTATGCCGCCTATAACGGCAAGTTTAGAATGGGTACCGGAGTGCAGCCCGACCATCAATCCGAGCGTCGTTATAGTTGCGGAAGTCAACCCGAAACTAAAACCTGTTTTTAGTGAGTGGAGCAGCTTAATCATATTTTGCCAAGTATATCACTATTTAAAGAAATATTGCGTTTTCTTGCATATCAAAACAAGCATAAGCATTACGGGAACTTCGATTAATACACCGACTACTGTTGCTAATGCCGCACCCGAAGAAAGACCGAAAAGTATTGTCGCTGTTGCAATTGCTACTTCAAAATGATTACTCGCGCCAACTAAAGCCGATGGTGCAGCATCCCTATATGATAATTTCAGCCATATTGCCAATGCGTATGTTATAGCAAATATAAGGCATGTCTGAATAAAAAGTGGAATTGCTATCAGAAAAATAATCTGCGGCTGGTTTATAATCAGTTCTCCCTTAAAAGAAAACAGCAAGATAAGCGTAAGGAGTAATGCGCATATTGAAATGGGGGTTAAATAATGTAGGAATTGTTCCTCAAACCATTTAAACCCTTTCTTTGCGATTAACCATTTTCTTGAATAATATCCCAGAAACAGCGGCAGACCGACATAAATAATGACCGACAAAACAATCGTCTGCCAGGGAATGGGCATTTTGTTTACACCCAAAAGCCATCCTCCCAAAGGAGCGTAAAGGAATAACATTGTCAGCGAGTTAATAGCGACCATAACCAAAGTATGTCCGTCATTGCCTTTGGCAAGATGTCCCCAGATTAAAACCATTGCCGTACAGGGGGCAATGCCAAGCAAAATGCATCCCGCTATATAAGACCTGAATAGTTCTACTTGCGTTCCGTTTTTTACAATCTCCGTCCCTGATAGCCATCCTCTGAATAAAACTCCAAGGAAAAGCGTCGCTATGGCAAGCATAGTAAACGGCTTAATACACCAGTTTATAAATAATGTAAGGAGTACCGGCTTAGGAGTTTTCCCTGCTTTTATAACTTCGGCAAAGTCGATTTTTACCATAATCGGATACATCATAAAGAAAAGACATATCGCTATGGGTATCGACACCTGATAAACGGACAATCGGTCAAGAATGACTGCGGCATTTGGGAATAATTTCCCCGATAATATTCCAAGCCCTATGCAGCCAATCACCCAAACCGTGAGGTATTTTTCAAAAAAACTTAAACGCCTTTCTTCATGAATAACATGTTCCATAATTCTATCTTCTTAAAATAATTTTAAAAGGTAAATCCCTGAATAATACAGCCCCACTGAAATAAATATAATGCCTGTAATTTTGCGCATGAAATATTCTATCTTTGTAAGGCGATTAAACCAGTGGCTAAGCGAAGTTACGCCCATAGCAATTAGAAAAGCGAATAATAAAACCGGCAGACCTGTTCCTACGCCATAGATAAAAGGCAATGTAACGCCAAGTTTATTGTTAAGCGCAAGAGGAATTAACCCCCCGAAAAATAGCCCTGCAGATACAGGACAAAAGGCCAGGGCGAAAATCAGTCCCAAAACAAACGAACCGCCAATGCCCGATTCTGCAAGTTTTGTCTGGTGTTTTTGGGAGAGAGAAAAACTCGGGATATTGAATTTAACTACATCAACTAAAAATAAACCAGTTATGATTAGAATAGGTCCGAATGCTTTATTCATATATTTCTGCAGAAAGTTTGCCAGCGTAGGAACGCTAAGAAAAGAGCTTATAATAATAAACCCTAATACTACATACGATAATGTCCTGCCGAGAGTATAGAAGAAACCCGATAGCAATACGGCTTTAGGATGAATTATTTTTTTGGATAGAAACGAAATAGCTGCTACATTTGTAGTAAGAGGGCATGGGCTTATTGAGGTTAAAATGCCGAGCCACAATGCAGATACAAACCCCGTAAAAAATCCGTCCATTACAATTCCTTAAAAAGGTTTGTAACCTCGTCTGTTACATATTTAAAAAACTGTTCTTTATTTCTCACATATTCCCATATCTTTTCGAGGTTTTTTGACTTTATTTCCTTGCCGTCTTTGACAAGCGAAATGACCAACGATTTTGTGTAGAGCTTATAATCGTCTACATAATGCTCATTGCTTTTGTCTTCAACGTTTATTACTTTAAATTCAACTTTCCCTGAAGCGATTTCATCTTTAAAATTTGTTTCTATTATTTCTCTGGCATACTTTTCAAATTTATTGCAAGTAACACAACGCACATTTCCATGGAAATAATAGACGCTTATGTGATTCGCCTGCAAAGAATCAGCTTTCAGCTCATCTAAAAAATAAATTGTGCCGAGAAAAATTAAACTAAACATCAAAATAAAAAACAGTTTATTTTTCATGATTTCACTCCGGTTATAATTTTTTTGATTTCGTCTTTATTTAATACTTTCCCTGCTGAAACTACTTTGCCGTCAATTGCCAGGGCAGGTGTCGTCATCACGCCGTATTCGGTAATTTTATCAATATCCGTAACTTTAATGACTTCAGCGTTAATGTTCAATTCTTTAACTGCCATTTTAGCATTGGCAGTAAGCTGTTTACATTTCGGGCATCCCATCCCTAAAATTTCAATTTTCATAACGTATTTCCTTTTTATTTAGTTATTATTCCAAAGATTATTCCGCACAATGTAGCCATAATTACAACGAGAGATACATATACAACAGTTTTCTTCATGCCTATCATACTTCTCAATACCAGCATACACGGTAAGCTTAATGCCGGTCCTGCTAAAAGCAGGGCTAATGCCGGTCCTTTGCCCATGCCGGCTCCGAGCAGACCTTGCAGTATAGGCACCTCTGTTAACGTTGCAAAATACATAAAAGCGCCGACAATTGATGAAAAGAAATTTGCACTGAAGGAATTTCCGCCAACGAGTGATTCCACAAAACGGGACGGGATAATTCCTTCATGTCCCGGTCTTCCGAGTAGGAAGCCGGAAATAAGCACACCGACAAGTAGGAGAGGGAGAATCTGTAATGCAAATCCCCACGTTGCAGAAGTCCATTCTTTTAATTCGGCTTTTCTAAACCATTTTAAGAGCATGGTGAGTAGACCGAGTAATGATAAGCCGGCAATCCACCATTTATACCGATAAATTAAAAACCATATACTTTGGTCGCCTTCAAGGGGTTTGCCCCAATTTGCAAAAACAAGAAAAGCAACCATTGAGGCAAAATAAAGAATAGTTTGCGCTAAAGAGCGGGTTTCTTTTACTTCTGGCAAATTGAAATCAGCATTTGCATGACGGGCTCTTTCTTCCTTTAAGAATATAAGATGCATTAACAATCCGATAACAATGCTAAATAATACCGCTCCCACAGCACGAGCCAAACCTAACTGCCAACCTAAAATACGAGCTGTAAGTATAATAGCCAAAACATTTATGGCGGGTCCCGAATAAAGAAAAGCGATTGCAGGTCCTAAACCGGCTCCTCTTTTATAAATCCCTGAAAATAACGGCAGGACAGTGCATGAACATACGGCAAGGATTGTTCCTGAAACCGATGCAATGCTATATGAAAGGAATTTATTTGCTTTCGCGGCAAAGTATTTCATTACTGATGCCTGGCTTATAAAGATGGATATAGCGCCTGCTATGAAAAATGCCGGCACAAGACACAAGAGAACATGTTCCCTTGCATACCATTTCACTAAAGCCAGAGCTTCAAAGATTGCATTGGTAAATCGAAGGTTTTCTATCGGTAAATAGAAGCAACCTAAAAATATCGCTAAGATATATAGGAATTTTTTGCATTCTTTCATATCTGTTATTGTCCTTATTTCGCACTTAACTTCACAGCTCTTTTCAGCCGTTTCCTGTCTTCCCGAATGATTTCTTTGTCATTTAGCCAGTTCTTTGCCAATTTGTTTATAGCAGTGTGATATTCATTTGTTTTTTCTTTATTGACGCAGTAAAAAACCCAAAGGCCCTTGCGCCTGTCGGTAATAAAGCCTGCATCTTTGAGAATGCCTAAATTCCGAGACGCTCTTGTTTGAGAGATATTTAGCGCCTGCATAATCTCGCAGACACAAAGTTCATCACGTTCTTGAAGGATTTTTAGAATTCTTAACCTTGTTTCGTCCGATAATGCTTTGAATACTTTTATCAACTGTCTCATTTATCTTCTCCTATATATTTAAATATCCGCATATAATATACTAAAATAAAAATTCAATTGCAACTATTAAATTGAATAAGTTTTCGTAAGGGACAACTTAGACTTAACTTATTATCCCTTTTATATATTCTTTGGTTATTTCTTCTTTGGGGTTTTCCAGGATATCTTTTGCAGGACCGTGTTCGATGAGTTCTCCGAGATACAGGAAAGCGACATAATCGGCTAATCTTTTTGCCTGGCGTAATATATGGGTCACAATAACGATTGTATATTTATTTTTTAGTTTCGTAAAACTTTCTTCTATGCGTTGGCTTGATTTCGGGTCGAGCGCAGAAGTAGGTTCGTCGCCCAAAATGATTTCCGGTTCCACGGCAAGCCCTCTTGCGAGACAAAGCCGCTGTTGTTGTCCTACGGAAAGTTTTGATGCGGGCGAATTTAATCTGTCTTTCACTTCGTCCCATAAACTTGATTCCTGAAGGTGATGCTGGACAATCTTGTCTAATTCTTTTTTGTTTTTTATCCCGTGTATTCTCGGACCGTAAGCAACATTATCATAGATTGACATAGGCAGAGGATAGGGCCTTTGTGAAAGCAGTCCCATCTTTTTTCTTATGTGCGTCACTTCTGCCTTCGGGTCAAATATGTTTTCCCCGTCGACTAAAACTTTACCGGAAACATTAATGCCGTCTATCGAATCTACTAAGCGGTTGAAACATTTCAAAAGAGTTGTTTTTCCGCAGCCGGACGGCCCGATGATCGCCGTTATTTTCTTGTCGGGTATATCGAAAGTAATATTTTTTAACGCTTGTTCTTTTCCGTAGAAAACGTTTAAGTTTCTTACGCTAATGTGGGTTTTGAATTCCATTTTTAAATTATACCTTAAATTACTTTATTATATGTCTTGTGAATTTTTTAGTAACAAGCCGTGAAACCATGCTTATTATCAGAATAATTACCGTCAGGATAAGTGCCGAAGCATATGCGCGCTCCCTTACTTCCGGAAAAGGGGTCCCCAACTGGAAAAAAATTGCAAGCGGCAATGTTGCCGCCGGGCGGAATAAAGAATAGGGAATAGAATCGCTGAACCCGGCCGTAAATATTACGGAAGCGGCGTCGCCTATACCTCTTCCGAAAGCAATTAAAACGGCCGTCAATATCCCCGGCAAAGCTTGTTTTACTATTACTTTAAAAGCAGTTTCCAGTTTGGTTGCCCCCAATGAGTAAGACGCATCGAATAGTTCTGTGGGAATCATTTTTATTACTTCGTCCATCGCTCTGCTCATAATAGGCAGTATGAAAATAGCTACGGCAATAATACCCCCTAAAAGAGAAGTCCTAAGCCCCAAAAAAAGCATAATCGTAAATCCGAATGCTCCGTATACTATTGAAGGAATGCCCCACAAAACATCAAAAGAGAAACGCGTAAGAGTGGCGATTTTCGCTTTCTTTTTTGCGTAGACATTAAGGTACAAAACAACCGGTAAGCTTATTAAAAGAGCCAAAAATGTTGCCCCTCCCGCCAGTTCCAGCGAACCTACGATGGCATTCAGTATCCCGCCCTCTTTTCCCAAATAATATCCGCCCTTGGGCGTTTGAGTAATCATAGCCAAATTCATCGCAGGTAACCCTTTTACTACAATCGTAACTATGATAAGCAAAAGACAAAAAAGAATTACAGACGTAGAGATTCCCATCAGCGCTTTGAATATATTTTCCTCTATTTTTCTTTTATCCATATTATTGAATTGTTCTCTCTACTCTTATTAAGATAATTTGGGATATGATGTTAAAGAACAAGACCATCAAGAGTAAAACCAAAGATGCGAGCAAGAGCGCCGAATCGTATAAAGGTATCGAAAGCATTTCCCCGTAATTATTCGCAATCAAAGCGGGTAGGGGATAAGCGGGGTCGAGAACGGAAGAGGGGACCTTTGCTACATTCCCCACCACCATAAGCACGGCCATCGTTTCGCCGAAAGCGCGCGATAGTCCCAATACCATTGCGGCTATGATTCCGGGCATGGCTTTTCGGACAATTACATGTTTTACCGTCTGCCACTTAGTTGCCCCCAAGGATAAAGAAGCTTCTTTTATTTCGTGGGGCACCGTATTAAATATTTCTACCGAAACGTGGATGATTATCGGAAAGACCATTATCGCCAAAACAATGCCTCCCGCCAAAATGCTATAACCCGTAGAAAAACGGTTAAAAAGAGGAGCGATATAATTTTTTATCAACGGCACGATTACTAATATCCCCCATATCCCGTATACCACCGAAGGTATCCCGGCCAACACGTCTATAAGAGGCCTTATTACTTCTCTTATGTTTTTATGGGCATATTCGGCCAAGTATATTGAAGTCAATAAAGATAAAGGGATGGCTATCGCTATAGCTACCCCTGTCACCCAAAGTGTGCCCATTATGAACGGCAAAAAGCCGAACTCTCCCTTTAAAGGATGCCATGAGCTGGTTAATATTAATTCGCTTAAAGGTTTAATCGAAAGAATAGGTTTTGACCGCAGGTATAATCCCAGTACCATTAAAAAGACAAGCAGTACGGAAAAAACCGTTACAGACAACATCAATTTTCCGGCAATCCTGTCTTTTAATATACGGTTTTTCATTATTTAAGTTTATTTAGTTCTTCCTTGAGTTTGCTTTCGGTCAGATTGATATAACCGCTCTCCGGGACATATTTTTGCCCGTCGGTAAGGGCCCATCTGATGAATTCAATTACTAATTTATTTTCAGGTTTGCCTTTGGAGACAAGATTCAAATTTCTTGCTGGCGGGGACGGATATCTGTCTGTCGCTATTGCGTTTAGGATTTCATCGGAAGTTTTATAAAAATCTTCATCGGTGTCTATTTTGCCGTTTCCGTTGATATCCAGAGGCAATACTCTTATCCCCTCTATGGGTTTTTTCGTATGGGCATCATAGGCATAATTGATGTTGTTAAATCCGATTCCCAGCGTGTCTTTCCTTACGGCTTCCGCCAATCCCGGGTCTCCATATACGCCCACTCCGAGAAGGTCCTCTTGTTTCTTTCCGAAAAACTCAGCCCAAACCTGCGCCGCACCGCACGCATCGGAACGGGTATAAACATTAATTGAATTTGGAACATCTTTACCTACGACTTCACCCCAAGTTTTAATATTACCGGTGACCCACATATCGGATAAAACTTCTTTCTTTACGCCTTTAGCAAGCAAATCGTTCAATATCGGATTATTTCCGTTAATAGTAGGCACTACGGCGTCTTTAGTTACGGCAATCCACCAGGCGCCTTTCTCAATTTCCGCAGGAGATATGTCTCTTGAGACCATGCCCAAATCCACTACTTGTGCCAGCGCATCGGCTATACCCTTTCCCGCGCCGCCCGCGCCTATATCTATTTTTACTTTTGGATGAATTTTCTGGAACTCTTCCGCCCATTTAACAACCATAGGATAAAGAGCCCAAGCTCCCGATATTGTTATTGTTCCCTTTAATTCTTTCTCTTGTTTCGGCGCCGCCTGTATATTCCGAATTGTTGGACAAAACAATAGACCAATGGTTAACATGCACCACAATATCTTTTTCATTTTATTTAACCCTCGCTTTTATTAATTTAAAAACTATACTTTAAACTCGTTCCCAGTCCGCTTACTTCAGTCCAATCGTCTTCCTTTTTATTGCTTTCCGTAAAGTAATAGATGCTTGCCGTAAGATTTTCCACTATTTTGAAGTCCACCCCTGCGAATGCGTTGTTTTTGTTCCATTCCTTCACGTCAAAGTCATAGAACATTTCGTCCGCTACATAAGGTTGGATTTCAAATTCGGTGAACTTCGGGGTTTTAATCGTCAGTTTATTCGCATATCTGAAAAATTCGTTGTCTTCTTTAATCCGGTATTCCATTTTATTTCTGTCGCTTATACTCCAGTCAAAAAATTTCAAGCTGAACGTCCCGTCCAGATGCGGGCGATATTCCACTGCCCAAACATCGTCTTTACTCTGGTCTACATATTGATAATACGGGCCCAACGTAAAATATTTATTAATCTTCCAGTCCAAGCCGATATCAAAATGGCTGTAATAATGGGTGCTCATGTCATCGTTGTATCGAAACTCCGGCTTCACTTTAAAGGAAAGATTATCATTAATTGCCCCCGACACTTCATAACCCATTCTGTATTCGGTGTCCATTTCCGCATATGTCAATTTTGGCAGAATGACTAAACCGACCAGCAAAACAATTATAAAAAGCACTTTACTCATGTTTCTTTTCTCCTTTTCTAAAAACCTCCAGTGGACTGGTCGGATTTAAATATATAGTTAAAGCTTTTTGCCTCCGGTTATCCGGTTGAGCTCCGACGTCAAAGTCGGGGCGAAATCCCGTACCCTACGTGGTATGGGGTCATTTATCTAATCTTATTTTTTCCGTTTTATCTATTTGGACTACTTTTGAATCTTGTATAGTTATCTGAACATGGCCGTATTTAATACTTTTCATTGCGTCCAAAACTTGCGAAAGAAGTTGTTTTTCGGTAGCGTCTTTTAGTGCTGTTTTTGGCATATTCCTCATTTTTAAATAAGTCCGAATTCTTCCAGCTTTTTCATCATTTTTTCAACTGACTCTTCTACCGTTTCCTTGTCCGTGTTTATGATAATCTCGGCATTCAGCGGTTCTTCGTAAGGGTCGGAAATGCCCGTGAAATTCGGTATTTTGCCTTCGATTGCTTTTTTATACATACCTTTCACGTCTCTTTTTTTGCATTCTTCCAAGGAGCATTTTGCATAAACTTCAATGAAATGTGCGTCTTTGCTGATTTCTTCTCTTGTTTTATTGCGCCTTGCAATATAGGGAGATACAAAAGTGGCGAGCACAGCTACGCCGTTTCTTGAAAGTAGTTGTGCGACGTAAGTTACTCTTTCTATGTTTTTGTCCCTGTCTTCTTTGGAAAATCCCAAATCCTTAGTCAAATGTTCTCTGACATTATCGCCGTCTAATCGTTCTACGTTCATTCCTTTTTTTCTCAATTTTTCCGCTACTTTATCAGCAACGGTTGATTTCCCGGAACAAGGAAGCCCTGTGAACCATAGTGTGAAACCTTTGGTTTTATTTTTTTTGTTCTTCATTATTCTGTTTCTCCTTTATTCAACAAACATCTTTTTATGTTTAAGTATTTCTCTTACGACTTCTTCTCTCATCAGTTCGCCTTCGGGTATTTTTCCCGCTTCCAGGAGCGCCCTCATCTTTGTTCCCGAAAAATCAATCCTAAATTCGTTTGAATGCGGGCAAGTTTTTTCGTTGCTTACGCCGCCGCATTTCTTGCAGTAAAAGAACGAATTGAAAAATAACGGCGTTATTTCGAGGTCCGGAAAATCTTTGAAAATTTTATGCGCCGCAAACGGGTCGTAAAACTTTCCCACACCCGCATGGTCTCTTCCCACTATAAAATGAGTACAGCCGAAGTTCTTCCTTACTATTGCGTGTAGAATCGCTTCTTTCGGGCCCGCATATCTCATCTCCAACTGCAGTATGCTCATGACAGCCCTTTCTTTAAGATAATAATGTTTAAGCAGGGCGTTGTAAGAATCGAGTATGACCTCGTCGGTGAAATCTCCCTTTTTCTTCTTTCCTATGACGGGATTGATAAAAAGCCCGTCTGTAAAAGCTAATGCCGTTTTTTGTATATATTCGTGCCCTAAATGCGGGACATTTCGCGTTTGGAAACCGACTACATCGTTCCAACCTTTGGATTCAAAAAGGAATCTGGTTTCTACGGGTTTTAAAGTCTGGGTTGAAAAAGGCAGTTCGGGCTCTTCTATCAAATCTATGTCCCCGCCGATTAAGAGCGAATTCATTCTCTTGACTTTTGCAACGCCCGGATGAGCTTCATCGACCGTGCCGAAGACTTTCTTTGCAAACTCATCCTTATCATAAGTATATTTTTCTTTGATATGTAAAACCGCAACGGATTTGCCTTCGCCGGAATCGAGTAAAACATCTTTACCTTCTTTTAAAGTGGAAGCGATATCGGCTGGAACATCGAGGACTATCGGTATTGTCCACGGGGTGTCATCAGCAAGCCGCATCGTGTTAATTACGCTTTCATAATCTTTTTTGCCCAAGAAACCTTCCAGCGGTGAAAAAACGCCGTAACAGATATTGAATATGTCTCTCAATATAGATTCGTCCACCGCGATATGAGGCAATTGTTCTTTCTTTTGAAGCAGTTTTTTGGCTTCTTCTTTTGTCAGGACCCTGTTTATTAATTTTCCGCCGTGTGGTGAAATCATTTCTCCTCCAGTCAATAGTTTAGTGTTTAGAGTTTAGAGAGACCACTAGATTATAGTTAATCAATATATCCCAAATCCTTCAGCCGTTCTTCTATCTTCTTTTCTTCTTCCGGGTTAAGACAAGAAGAATCATTATTATTTGAAGAACATCCTTTGCGCAATAGATGTGTTATATAATCCGATAAATTGCTATAACCGGCTTTTTGGGCTTGTTTCTCCAATCTTTCCGCCAGTGTTGAGGGAATTTCTATTTGGACCGATTTTTTGCTGGTTTCAGCCATTATTTATCCTCCTTACTTGCACTCCTATTGGAGTGTGCAGTAAGATTATATTGCACTCTTATTGGAGTGTCAAGGGAATTTTTCAAGTTTGACTGGGCGGGTAAACCCTTCTATAATCCCCGCATATCGGAGGCATGATGAAAACACGGGATAAAGTGACCATAAAGATTCCATATCCTTTATACAAGAATCTGCAGAAAGTCATTAAAGACAGCGGTTTTGCTTCAGTTACCGAATTTGTTACTTTTGTTTTAAGAGATGTTATCTCAACAAAAGGAAAAGAATTACTATCGAGCGAAGAAGTCGCTAAAATAAAAGATAAACTGAAGAAACTGGGATACATTTAATCGGAACGTAGTTCCGATGTTTTACGTTGCGGGGTCTATGCAAGACCAAAATTATGAGTGAAGACAACATTTATTCTTTTACCGAAATAGAACAAAAGTGGCAGAAGTTTTGGGAAGTTCATAATTTTTATCAGGCAGAAGATTTTTCCCAAAAACCGAAGCTTTATATCTTAATCGAATTCCCATACCCTTCGGGTGACGGACTCCATGTCGGCCACTGCAGAAGCTATTCCGCATTGGATACCGTTTCCCGCAAGAAGAGGATGGAAGGCTTCAATGTCCTTTATCCTATCGGCTGGGACGCTTTCGGTTTGCCGACAGAAAACTATGCGATAAAAAACCGCATTCATCCCGAAGTCGCCACGCAAAAGAATATCGCC
>JAQURI010000019.1 GCA_028715665.1 Candidatus Ratteibacteria bacterium | reverse complement strand
TATCAGTGTCAGAATTGATTGGGTTAGTTCCATGGGTGTTAATCTCATCTCCGTCTGATAGTCCGTCATCATCAGTGTCAGAATCATTAGGATCACAGTTGTTGTTATATTCTTCAAGATTAGTCAGACCATCGCTATCAGCATCTTCGCCTGCATCATTAACAAGCGGATTGAGAGCATTATCAACTTCCCAGCCGTCTGGCATGTCGTCGCCGTCGGTATCAGAATTTGTCGGATTTGTGCCTTGCTGGTATTCTTCAAGATTATTCAGACCATCGTCATCAGTATCGTCATCTGCATCGTCAGGATTATTAGGATTAAGTCCGTAAAAAATTTCCCATTCATCAGGCATCCCATCACCATCCGAATCGTGTCCTGATTCGTAGGCTCCCATATCGCTAACCGCAAAACCGATTTCGGGAATATCAATGCGCTCTTTGTTGGTTATATCGGTTAAAGGCGCAATATTATCATCGGCTACGTCAATACATGGACTATTTATAAAAATTCTTAAACCGTCATCTAATGTTTTCCATATTCCGTCCTGACCTGCAGGTTCATCTGCATTTATAAATAAGGGATTTATGCTTATATTTCCTGTTCCTCTAATCCAACGGTTATCACCTATAGTAGCAGGGTTTTCGACATCACAATAGTGAATGAAAGGAGAACCGACTATGTCATCGCTATTGCCCCAGAAGATTGAGTTGGTTATTGTCATACTGCGAACACCGGTGCATACAGCGCCGCCGTGGGTAACGGCAGTGTTTCCATAGAATGTGCAGTTGGTTGTCTCTCCGTCACCGCCGGCAATTGCTCCGCCATAACCATATCTTCCGTTTGCATCCGCTGTGTTATAGGTAAATACGCAGTTTGTAATTCCTAAGAAACTGCCGTTTATTGCGCCGCCTTCTCTGGCGGTATTATTGTCGAAGATACAGTTAGTAAGAACCGTCCTTAAATTTTGTTCTTTAGGAGGAGAGCCCGGGAACGGACCGTTATGCACTGCTCCGCCATAATAGGCGCGGTTATAAGTAAATATAGAATTGGTAATTGTGGGGCTTCCTGCTTCTGTCCCCCTATTGAATAAGCCACCGCCGAAAGCTTTTTCGGAACTGCCGGTGGCATTTCCGCCGGTAATGGTGAAGCCATCCAGTATAGCAGTATTATCGGTTCCGATGGCGGTTACAACGTGGTAGCTGTTATCGCCGTAGTTGGCAAAATTGGGTGGATTGCCGTCATTGCCACTTAAGTCGCCGCTTAATATTGTTTGATGGGTTACTATATTTCTTTCGTCGGGATTTAAGGGGTTAGTAAGGCCTGCATATCCGCCTTTGATGGTTACTTCGTTTATTAATTGGAATGTGGATGTTTTACTGCCTGTTCCTTCCGGATGGGTTTTGTCTTGGTCGGGATTGTAGGTTCCCTGTGCTACACGTATTTCTTCGCCGGTGCTCACTACTGCAAGGGCATCTTTTAGGAACCTAAAAGCAGTTGACCATGATTCGCCATTTTCGTCACGGGGGTGTGATGTATATATTTGCCCTTCATATGCTACAGCTGTCTGATACTGTCCTGTCGAGGATATGGCTACGGAAGTCCACATCTGCCAATTATCTATAGCAGCCCATGTGTTTCCGAAATCAGAAGAGATATGGACTGAACCACTCCACCCTACGGTTGTTTGGTACTGCCCTGTAGAAGACATGGCTACAGCCCACAAAAAGTCCCAGGTTTCTTCTTTTATTTCCCAACTATTGCCGTAATCAATAGAGATAAAGACCGAACCACTGTCTGTAACAGCTGTCTGATACTGTCCTGTCGAGGATATGGCTACGGAAGTCCACATCTGCCAATTATCTATAGCAGCCCATGTGTTTCCGAAATCAGAAGAGATATGGATTTGACCGCCATATTCTAAAGCTGTTTGATATTGTCCTGTTGAAGATATTGTTACAGAAGACCAAAGTCTCCAATCCTCTTGGGCTACCCATGTATCACCATAATCGGAAGATACATATATTGGTCCTGTGATTCCAGTAAATGGGTCTCCTGAAACAGCAGCCTGGTACTGCCCTGTGGAGGACATTGCTACAGCCCACAAAAAGTCCCCTGTTTCTTCTTTTATTTCCCAACTATAACATCCCAGCGGAGCATCGTCTACATACCATACTGCTGCATTGCCAACATTAACAAAAAGTCCAATTAAACCTAAAAATAAAATAAAAGTTAGAGATTTAACTTTCATTAATTTTTTGTTTCTATTTATAATACTAAATGTCTATTCTTACTGATATGAGTCGGCACCGCCGATTAACACACTACCACTCTCGTGCCGGAAAAGCTCGTTTATATCTACTGTTCCTCCTGCTGCGTCTGTTCCTCCGAGAGTTAATCTTCCATTGGGATCCGGCTCACCACCGTCATCTAAATTTTGAACTACCTTGACATTTCCATTCTTGAAGAGGATGTTAACACTGTCTCCCCTATGGTTATATTCATTATTCGCTTTATTATTGTAATCCATAACTATTGCCGGTTTGGAATCGCTTAGCCTTAATGCCGGATTACCACCTGACTCTGCTCTGTAAATGTAGGTGCAAATCGTTCCTTCCGCCGGGGGATTGATCCAATTACTTATCAATTCATTAACATCGCCTACATAGTTACTTGAGGGACACACGAAAACTTCCGCTCCTTCTATCTCGTTACCGTAAGCTCCGTAAGCTCCCATTGAGGGGCCACTATAAAAATAACCCAAACCTACCACAGCCCCACTATTAGTTTTGATTATATTTGTTGCGGTATTAGTGCCGGCAAAAGCATCCCCTGTCGGCGGCATTTCTCCATTATCTATATTGTACATATTGAATGCTTCGCCTATGACTTTTAAATTTCCCACGCAGACAGCTCTGTTTGCTTTTTCTCTTGCGTTCTGCAAAGTCGGAAGCAAAATTGCCGCAAGCATTCCCATAATTGCGATAACAACAAGAAGTTCTGTCAGAGTAAAACCTGCTCTCTTTAAAGTTTTCACTTTATCTCCTCCTGTTTTAGGATAAACTTAACATTTTTGCCCTAAGTATGCAACTCTATTTGATAGGGTTTCTTTCGTATATTATTCTTATTCCCTCCAAAGTTATAAACGGGTCTATTATATGGGGAAAATTTACGATTTTGCTTATTTTATCCGCGTCTCCGCCGGTGAGTATTATAAGCGGCTTAAAATTTATTTTCTTTTTGAATTTATCGAGCATTCCTTCTATCATAGAACCAAACCCGTACAATATCCCTACTTGCAGGTTTTCGTTTGTATTTTTACCTATAGCAAATTTTATATTTCCAAAATTTTTTATTTCGGGCAAACTTGTGTTTGAAAAAAGTGCTTCGGAAGAAATTCCTATACCGGGGGTTATTGCACCGCCTAAATATATGCCTTTAGGAGAAATTATGTCGAAAGTCATTGCCGTGCCTATATCTACGACTATACACCCTCTTTTGTATAAATAGTGGGCTGCAACGGCATTCGCTATTCTATCGGCGCCCAGCTGGCCTTTTTTATAATTTAATTTTATTCCCAAATTTAACTCTCCCCTTATAATGAGAGGCTCCGTCTTGAAATATTTCTTGAATGATTTCTGAAATAGCTTCGTTAAAGACGCGACAACAGAACAGATTGCAACCGCTTTTATATTCTCGAATTGGGAAAGTGTTTTTACTATTGCTTTGTAATAATTATCAATGGGAGTTTTGCATGCGGCAAAACTAATACGAAAAACCAATTTTTTGTCTGCGAACAGCCCCATTTGTATGTTGGTATTGCCGATATTTACAGCCAAAAACATGTTGTTTAGTCCCTTTTTATTTATAGTAACTATGTCCCGATTAAGGAAAAACTCCCCCACTTTGCCTGGATAGTTTTTGTCTTGTCATTTTTCAGCATTAGATAATTTTCCTCTATTTTTTCTAAAAGCGTTGCCAAAAACTCATCACATTTTATTTTCTTACCTGTTTCGTGCCTTAAAGATGTTACCTTGTTTTTCAGTTCGGCCGGGAAATCTCCGATTTCAGTATTAAGGTTTATGCCTATACCAACCAAAACGTATTCTATCTTATTTCCGCCTTTTGTCTGAGTCAATATCCCGCATATCTTTTTGCCGTTGATTAGCACATCATTGGGCCATTTAATCATGGGTTTGGATATACTAAAAGAACGCAAAACTTCAGCACAAGAGGTGGTAAAAATCGCATTGATAATATTCGACTGTTCCAATTTTAAAGAAGGCCTTAATATTACGGTCAACCAGATCCCGCCTTCTGGTGAATGCCATTTTTTCCCGTTTCTCCCCATGCCTTTTTTTTGACAGTAAGCAAGAACCACAGCGCCTTCTTTCGCCCCTTTTTCCGCCAAAATTTTTGCGGTAGTTTGAGTGGAATTAAGTTGCGGAGAGATATGAAGAGGATGGCCGATGATTTTGGTCCGGAGTGTGTCTTCGAAGTTTTCCGACAGTAAATTCATCTGTTATTTTTGTACTTATTAAATTTTATTATTTCAAGACTCATATCAAGAGCGGGCGCAGAATGTGTTATTTCTCCGACGGAAATAAAGTCCACACCTGTCTTTGCTACTTCTTTTATGTTGGAAAGATTAATATTGCCGGATGCTTCCAGAAGCGGCTTTTTAGATTTTTTTTGTTGCTTTGTCCACTTGACCGCTTTCCTAAGTTCGGCGGTTGCCATATTGTCGAGCATTATTATATCGGCTTTGCAATCATAAACGTTCTTCAATTCGTCCAGGGTTTCTACTTCTATTTCTATCTTCGTGCTTTGGGAAAGTTTTCTTTTAACCGACTCTATCAATTCTTTAATTTCCTTTTCCCGTATAAGCTTAAGATGGTTGCCCTTTATAAGGACCATATCGTAAAGCCCCATGCGGTGGTTATGCCCGCCGCCCATTTTTACGGCGTATTTTTCCATTTCCCTAAGAAGCGGGATGGTCTTTCTGGTATCAAGAATCTTACATCCATAAGGCCCTGCTTGTTTTGCATATTTAGATGTCAATGTGGAAATTCCGCTTAAATGGCTTAAAAAATTCAGGGCAGTTCTTTCTGCGGTCAGTATTTTTTTCGCTTTGCCTTCCAAAATCGCAAGGACCTGGTTTCTCCGGATTTTGTCGCCGTCCTTGACCAATTTATGAAATTTTATATTTTTTGACACAAGTCCAAATGCCACAGCTGCAATATCCAAGCCGGATATTATGCCCTCACCTTTGCTTATTATCGCCGCTTTAACTTCCGCACTATCTATGAACGCCTCGGTAGTGAGGTCTTCTTTACCGACATCTTCTTTTAAGGCTAATTCGACGACACATCTTAATTTTTGATAATTCATAAGATTTTTGCTTATTAAATTGAATATCGGAAAATCTATTGAGAAACTTATTTTATCTGGTCTAATCTGACATAGACGCTGCCGATAGTCTGGAATCTGTCTTTCTTATCGAACATCAGACATCCCAGAATTATTTCCTGCAATGAGAACGGAAGATGAAGCAGTTGGCTCTTAATTGTCATGGCCTGTCGGTCTTTTTTTCTCGCAATATAATGCCCCTTCATAAGACTTTTTCTATTATTGGAAAAAGCATAAGGGGAATAGGGTAAATTTCCCGTAAATAGTTCAAAAAGAAGCGCTCCTAAAGCATAGATATCGGCGCTCTTATCGGGCTTTGCTCCCTTGAACTGCTCCGGACTCATGTAAGCGGGCGTTCCCCCGCGAAGGTCATTTTTTACAAGAAGACCAAATATAAGCATATTGGAGAGAATATTTAAAAATGAATTTGAAGAAAAATGCGATAGACCAAAGTCCGTTATTCGCACTTGATTTTCCTCATTGAAGAGTATATTGGAAGGTTTGATATCGCCGTGGACAATATCATAAGCATGCAAATATGCAAGACCATAAGCTATGTCTCTTGCAATCCTTACTTTTTCCGTAAAGGGAAATTTATCAGCCGTAACTTTTTCTTTGTTTATTACTTTCTCGGTTAAATTCCCGCCTCTTAAATACGGCATAACAAGACAATAACCGTCCTTGATTTTCAGCATATCGTATATTTTTATTATATTGTAATTTTCCGGGTCGGGAATTTTCCTTATGATATTGAATTCTTCCTTTAATGCTTTAATTCTTCTTTTGTCGCGCGCCATATTGGGCGGCAAGAATTTTACTGCTATACAATGTCCTTCGGTCTCGCTTTCGTTTTTCCTGTGAGCCGTATATACCTGGCTCATTCCGCCTTGACCTATAAATTTGCCTAAAACGTATGTTTCACCGCCTATCTGAAACTCTGTCCCTCTTTCCATTTTTTGTCTCTTCTAATAATTTTAGCGACATAATTTACCATATAACTCCATGTTAATTCAACTTTTGCCCCACTTAGGGATTTTAAAAAGCAAAGTATCCATAGCAAAACAGCTAATGGTTACATTATATAACACTCAAGACACAATTTGCTGAATTCCCAATGGGGGGTTGACCCCGTCTAGAAATCCGATACGCTGGCGTATCGGCAGTCCCGACGTCACGTCGGGACTTACTTCTAACGGGGTTGACAACAAATATTTTTGTGATATACTTAAGTGTCTTAATTATTAAGAATATTAAGTATTTTGAGGCGAATTATGAACGACGTAGACAAAATTACGGAAGCGATGGACAGGATACACAGAAAAATGCGGACAAAATTGTCAAAAGAACTAAGCCGTGGAGAAATAGGAGAAATAACGATTCCCCAATTTCATATTTTGGAATATCTTCATAATAAAAAGGAGTCTGTTATGCGCGAAATTGCCGATTATCTTTTTGTGACCCCGCCGGCAGTAACAGGATTGGTAGATAAACTTGTAAAAATAGGATTAGTGCGAAGGGGTTTTTCTCCTTCCGACAGAAGAATAATAATTGTTTCTCTTACATCCAAAGGGGAAAATGTCATATCGAAAATTAAAAGCCAAGCGGATGAATTGTTACTTTCTTTTTTGAAAAAGCTTTCCGCACAGGAAAGAAGAAACTTTCTGAAAATTACCGAAAAAATGGAGAAAGTCCTGTGAGGAAATTTGTTTTTCTATTAATATTAAGTTTGCCTTTTTTTGTGTTTGCTCAGGGAAACGCGCTCAATCTCGACCAAAGTATTTCTATTGCACTGGAAAATAACGCGTCCATAAAATTGGCAAGCGAAAAAATAAAGGAAGCCAATGCCGCAGAAAATCAGGCATTAAGCTATTTTTTTCCAAAAATCTATAGTTCTTCTTCTTATACCCGATTGGACGAAGAATCCACAATGGATATGGGCGGTGCTTCTATGGTATTAAGCGATGACGAGATTTATGACTATAATCTAAATTTAGTGCAGCCGATTTTTCACGGCGGACTTATACCCGCATATAAACTGCAGAGAGAAAATCTTAAGGCGAGCCAATTTTCTTTTGAAGCGGTCCAGAACGATTTGATTATGGAGGTCAAAAAAGCGTATTTTGCGGTTTTAGAAACCGAAAAAATAAAAGAAGCGGCAGAAGAATCTGTGGAACAAGTAAAAGCCCATTTGGAAATTATAGAAGCATATTACGGGGAGGGGATGGCTTCCGAAGTAGAAGTTTTGAGGGTGAAAGTTGCTTTGGCGAACGCGAAACATAACTTGATAAACGCCGATAGCGCCCTCGAATTGGCAAAGTCTCTTTTTAATAGTTTACTGAACAGGAATCTGGCGGAAGAAGTAATATTGGAAGATACATTGTGTTACAAAGATTATGGCGTTGAACTTGCTTCTGCGGTAAGCGCGGCAATAAATTCGAGGCCTGAAGTAAAAGAAATGGAGAGCAAAATTAAGGTTTCGCAGAGCGGCGCAAGCATTGCGCGCTCGTCTTTTTTCCCTCAAGTTTCGCTCATAGGCAATTGGGATAGGGTCAAAGGAGCGGAACTTCCGATTGATGAATGGAAAGAGTCTTGGAGCGCAATTGTGTCGGTGGAAATGGACATATGGGACTGGGGAGAAAATTTTAACGAAGTAAGAAAAGCGAACGCTCAACTGGAACAAGCGAAAAGCGGTTTCGCGCTTCTTAAAAACGGCGTGGAACTGGAGGTCCGCCAATCGTATTTCAATCTTCTGTCCGCAAAAGAAAAGATAAAAGTGCGGGATGAAGCGGCAAGGGAGGCCGATAAGAATTTCAAGAACACTTCTTTGCAGTTTAAAGAGGGGCTTTCCACGAATGCGGATGTTTTGGACGCGCAGGTGCTGCTCAGCCAGGCAAAGGCGAATTATTATCAGTCTTTGTATGAATATAACGTTGCTGTCGCAGGGATTGAAAGGGCAATGGGGTTAAAAACAATTCAAAACCCAGCACCAGAGCAAAGCTCGGTGCTGGACTAGTCCCGCCCCGAAACAGAGTTTCTGGTGCGGGGTAAAAAGTCAAAATGCAAAATGGAAAAAAGAAATAAAATTGAGAAAAAAGCATAGGTGATAACAGGAGAAGAATAATGAAAAAAATAATTGTCTTAATAATCGTTTTGTCCCTTTTGGCTTTAGTAGGATATCGCGTATATCAAACCATCGTATCCAAAAGATTGATAGCGGAGAGCGGAGAAGGGACGGAAATTCCCGTTGTCGTGGAAGAAATCAAATTAGGGACTATTGAAGAAAAATTGTTTTTCACGGGAAATGTCCAGGCGCAGTCGCAAATAACTGTGTATTCGGAGGTTAGCGGGAAAGTCGAAAAATTAGCGGTTGATGTCGGAGATATGGTCGCAAAAGGCGGCCTCATAGCGGAAATAGAAAAAGAAAAGTTGGTTTTACAGGTGGAAAGATTGGAAGCCGCGTTGGAATCTGCCGAAGCGAATCTTGAAAATTTGGGAAAAGATTATGAGCGCTTCAAAAATCTTCTCCAGCAGAACGCGGTCTCGCAGCAAAAATTTGACGGCGTGAAAACCGCCTATGAAAGCGCGCAGGCGCAGGTAAAAGAACTAAAGGCTTCCCTGAAATTAAGTAAAATTCAACTAAGTGATTCTGCCATATCCGCTCCGATTGGCGGGGTAATCGCGCAAAAATTCATAGAAGAAGGAGATATGGTTGCCGCCAATTCTCAACCGGTGGTAAGTATTGCCGATATGGATTCGGTCAAAGTTATTGTTGATGTGACCGACAAAGATATAGTTGATATAAGAGTTGGACAGACTGCAAGAGTAATGGTGGATGCTTATCCTTCGGAGATATTCGAAGGGAAAGTATCGAATGTTTCGCCCGTTTTGGACTTGTCGTCAAGAACAGCGCCAGTGGAAATCGACATACCTAATGCTGACCATTCTTTAAAACCGGGTATGTTTGCCAGAGTGGATTTGGTTTTAGTTAGCATCGAAAACGCGGTGGTTATACCAAGAGACAGTATTATTGAAAAGGATGGCAAGAAATACGTCTTTGTAGCAGAGAACGGGAAAGCAAGGCAAAAGGAAGTTGCCATCGGGTTGGAAGAAACGGAGACAGTGCAAATTTTATCCGGACTGAAAAAGGGGGAGATTTTAATAATAGAAGGGCAAAATTCGGCACAGGAAGGCGCTGAAATTAAAATAATAGAGTGAAAATATGGAACTGCCAGAGTTAGGAGTAAAAAGAGCGGTTACGACCGCGATGATATTTATCGCGGTTATTATATTGGGAGCGGTTTCTTTGACCCGCATGGGACTGGATATGCTCCCGGACATAGAAATTCCCACTATTGCGGTCATTACCACTTATACCGGAGTGGGACCCGAAGAAGTAGAACAGAGAGTTACCCGCGTTGCTGAGGAGCAACTTGCGACTGTGGAAGACTTGGATAAAATAGAGGCTTCTTCTTCGGAAGGCATTTCTGTGGTGAGTTTGAGATTTAAATGGGGGGTAAATTTAGACAGCGCGATGAATGACGTGAGAGATAAACTGGACATGGTCAAGCCGCGGCTGCCAGAAGACGCAGATGCCCCTTTAATTTTCAAATTTGACCTTTCCATGATGCCGGTTTTGGCATACGGAGTTTCTGCACAGGAATCTTATCCGCGTCTTAAGAAAATTTTGGAAGATGAGATAGCCATTCCGCTTGAAAGCGTACCCGGCGTGGCAAGTGTAACGGTAAGAGGAGGGTTGGAAAGGGCGATTTTAGTGGAGTTGGATGCCCAGCGGCTTAACGCGTATAACATATCTATAAACCAAATAGAGAATATGTTAAGAGCGGGAAACTTATCCACGCCGGGCGGACATATTAGAACGGAAAATTTAGAGTATGTTTTAAGGGTGCCCGAAGAATTAGAAATCTCGGAGATAGAAAATGTAGTAGTAGGCAACTTAAATGGAAATGTAGTGAGAATTAAAGATGTTGCCGAGGTCAAAGATTCCTTTAAGGAAACCACCGAAGAGGCGAAAATAAACAGGCGTCCCGGATTGGTTATTATGATTCAGAAAGAATCGGATGCCAATACGGTGGATGTATGCATGGCAATATTTCAAAGGCTTGACGGGTTAAAAAAGAACTTGCCCAATGATGTTGAATTTTCCGAGCCGATTCTTGATTCTTCCGACCAAATTATTAAATCAATAAATAATTTAAAGGATTCCCTCCTGTTAGGAGGAATCCTGGTAATTATTACCATTCTTTTCTTTTTGGGAAGTTTTCGCTCTTCTTTAATCGTAGCAAGCGCTATCCCTGTTTCACTTGTTGCCTCCTTCATTTTTTTGTATATGGCGGGTTACACTATAAATATAATTTCGCTTGCATCGCTGGCAATAGCCATAGGGATGGTTGTTGACGCGTCAATCGTCGTTTATGAAAATATTCACCGCCATTTGGAAGAAGGCGAAAACCTAAAAGATTCTTGCGTCAAAGGGGGAAGCGAAGTGGCGGGAGCAGTGTTTGCGTCTGTCCTGTGCATGGTAGCCATATTTGTTCCCATAATTTTTACAGGCGGGCTTACTGCTGTTTTTTTTAAACAACTTGCCTATGTAATTTCTTTTGCTCTTATATCTTCTTTATTTACGGCGCTTATGCTTGTTCCCATGCTTTCTTCGAAATTTGTTAAACTTACTGCCCGCTCCGGCGCAATGGCGGAGCAAACAAGCGGCACGGGATATAAAGATAAAAAGGGAATTCCGGATAGAATTTATGAAGCAACCGAAAGAAATTTTAGGAAAATAGAAGGGGGATATAAAAACTTATTATCATGGGCTTTGAAACATCGCAAGCGGATAGTTGTAGGCAGTGGATTACTTCTTTTGGTAAGTTTGGCAGTGATAGGATTTATCGGAACAGAGTTTTTCCCAGAGGAAGATGAAGGAAGAATTGCTTTTGGCATAACTCTTCCTATAGGAACGAGATATGAAAAGACGGCGGCGGTTACCGATGAAGTAATGGATATCATATATGAAAAAGTTCCCGAGGTGGAAGTTAGTTATTCTTCTTCAGGAGTGAGCAGCGGGAGCGGGTTTGAGAGGGTTATGGGGGGAGAAGAGGGGTCCAATATCGGGACGATATCCCTCAAACTTATTCCAAAAGAGAAAAGGGAAAGAAGCCCCAGAGAAATAGCTTACGAGTTGAAGGACAAATTCAATCGTTTTCCTGACGCTGAGGTGAGATATGATCCTTCCAGCATGGCGCAAGTGATGTTTGGCGGGGCAAAACCGCTTTCCGTGGAACTAAGAGGTTACGATTTGCAGGAAGCAAAAATTCTTTCAGAGAAAATAGCGGGGATTCTTGCAAATATAAGGGGTGTGGGCGATATAGAAATTTCCAGAAAATCGGGCAAACCGGAATTGCAGATTATCATAGACAGGGACAAGGCCTCTTCGTTGGGGCTTAATATTGCGGATATTTCACACACAATAGAAACTTGTTTCAAGGGCAGGGTAGTAAGTTGGTATAGAGAAGAAGGGGAAGAGTACGATATAGAACTGAAATTAAGGCAGGAAGACAGAAAAAATCTATCGGATATAGAGAATCTGTCTATAACTCTTCCGACGGGCGCGAAAATACCCTTATCTTTAATATCACATATAGAGAGGACCACAGGACCCCTTCAGATAGAGCGCAGGGGAAGAGAAAGGGTAGTAAAAATAGAGGGCGAGATTTACGGCAGAGACCTCGGCAGCGTAGTAGCGGAAACAAAGGCTAAATTATCCACACTTTCTTTGCCTTCGGGTTTTTCTATATACTTTGGCGGAGAACACGAGGAGATGGCAAAAAGTTTTCGGCAATTATTTCTAGCTTTGATTTTGGGAATAATCCTGGTGTTTATGATTATGGCGTCGCAATTCGAATCTTTAATCGACCCCTTTGTGATAATGTTTGCCATTCCCTTTGCGCTGGTCGGAGTGGCATGGGCATTATTTTTAAGCGGCAATACTCTTTCCGTAGTATCCTTCATCGGACTTATAATGGTAGTGGGAATAGGCGTTGAGACGGGAATTGTGCTGGTAAGTTTTATAAAACAATTAAGAGAAAAAGGGATAGAACTCCACGAGGCAGTAGTGGAAGCTGGGAAATTAAGACTAAGACCCGTGCTTATGACTACGCTTACCACTGTCTTCGGGTTAGTTCCATTGGCTTTGTCAAAGGGAGAAGGTTCCGAAATCTGGGTCCCGCTATCGCTAACGGTAATCGGCGGGCTAATAATGTCGTTTGTTTTGACTTTAATCTTCGTGCCCATCCTGTATACCATATTTGAAGAAAGAATATTAAGATTTAAGCAGAAAACTCAATCCTCTGCTCAAACGGAATAACAGCCCCTTCTTTACCGAATTCTGCCGTAATTACTTGAATCGGACTGGGTTTTACTGTATAAATAGGGCTTAAAATGCAAGAAATATCCACCCGATACAATCCTAAAGAAGTAGAAAATAGATGGTATACGTTCTGGGAAGAAAAAAAACTTTTCGAAGTTCATAATCCTTCTCCCAAGAAACCCTATTGCATAGTCATTCCTCCTCCCAATATAACTGGTTCCCTGCACATGGGACATGCACTGGACGGAACATTACAGGACATAATAATACGTTTTAAGAGAATGCAGGGGTTCGACGCTTTATGGATACCCGGTTGCGACCATGCGGGTATTGCCACTGAAAACGTCATAGAACGGGAATTGGCCAAGCAAAATATAAATAAACATGAACTCGGCAAAGATAAGTTGATAGACAAGATTTGGGACTGGAAAAAACAGCAGGAAAAAAGAATAATCGAACAACTCAAAAAATTAGGCTGTTCCTGCGATTGGTCAAGATTCGCTTTTACCATGGACAAAGAACATTCCGCGGCGGTTGAAGAAGCTTTTGCCCGATTATTTGAAGACGGCTTGATATATAGGGGAGATTACATAGTCAACTGGTGCCCGCGCTGCAGAACAGCCCTTTCCAACGTCGAAGTGGAATACGAGGATACTGTAGGGGAACTATTTCACATAAATTATCCGCTGAAAGACGGCAAAGGACAAATAACGGTAGCTACCACAAGACCCGAAACAATGTTCGGAGATACGGCGGTTGCGGTAAATCCCAGTGACAAAAGATATAAAAGGCTAATAAATAAAATACTCATTCTGCCGTTGGCAAACAGAGAAATTCCGGTAATATCCGACGAAAGAGTATCCAAATCCTTCGGAACAGGCGCCGTTAAGGTAACGCCGGCTCACGACCCCGTGGACTTCGAAATCGGCAAGACCCATAAGTTGGATGCCCCCATAATAATGGACAAAGAAGGCAAGATGAAACATGTCCCGGAAAAATATAAAGGGCTCGATAGATTCAAGTGCAGGAAAGAAGTCATAGAAGATTTAAGAAAAGAAGGATATCTGGTAAAAATTGTCTCTCATGCCAATTCTATAGGCCATTGCTACCGTTGCAAAACAGTCATAGAACCGTATCTTTCCACTCAATGGTTCGTGGACGTGCAAAAGCTTAAGAATCCCGCGGTCAAAGCGGTAAAAAGCGGCAAAATACGGTTTATTCCCGACAGATGGAGCAAAATATACCTAAATTGGATGGAGGAAGTAAAAGACTGGTGTATTTCGCGGCAAATATGGTGGGGACATACAATCCCGGTTTCGTATTGCGAAAACTGCAACGAAATTATACTTAATAGAAACATAAAAGATAATTCTTGCAGTAAATGCGGCAGCAAGAAACTCGTCAAAGAAACCGATGTGCTGGATACATGGTTTTCTTCCAGCTTATGGCCTATGTCGACTCTCGGTTGGCCTAAAGACACCGAAGAGTTGAAACATTTTTATCCCACATCTACCCTTGTAACCGGATACGAAATAATCTATTTCTGGGTTGCGAGAATGATAATGATGGGACTGAAATTAAAAGGTGATGTCCCCTTCAAAACCGTTTATATCCACCCCATAATCAGGGATAAAAAAGGCAGGAAGATGTCCAAATCCGAGGGGAATGTTGTTGACCCGCTTGGACTGATAGATAATTTCGGCACGGACGCTTTGAGAATGGCTCTTGCGCAACTCAATACCGGAGCCGGACAGGATATAATTTTTTCCTTAGATAGATTCGAGGGAATGCGGAATTTCAGCAATAAGATATGGAATGCCTCCAGATTCGTCATCGGGATTTTGGGTGATAAATTCGAACCCGAAAAAAACATATATGAACTTTCATTGGGTCTGGATGAAAAATTTATTTTAAGAAAAGTCGAAGAATTAAACAAGAATATCTCGGAATTACTGGAGGACTTCAAATTTGGCGAGGCATCGGAACTTATTTTCAAATTTTTCTGGCATGAGTTCTGCGACTGGTACATCGAATTAATCAAGTATAAATTCAAAAAAGAAAATGATTCTTCCGACGATAGCGCCGCATTATCAGAAACCGCCGAAGCCAGCAGGCAAACACTGTTTTACGTTCTGGATAAAGTATTGAGATTAATGCACCCTTTTATGCCTTTTATAACGGAGGAAATATGGCATTACCTTTCAAAGTACGATAACACTTTTTCTGGAAGTATTTCTGTTTCAAAATGGCCTATTTTTAAAATCGAAAAAACGCAAGACACAGTTGTCGAAGAAGCCGTTTATAAGTATGAAATCATTCAAGCGATAAGAAACCTTAAGGCCCAATGGAATATTCCTTTCCATGAAAAATTGAATTTTATTATTGTCGCGTCTTCAAGAAAAGAAAAGGAGATCCTTATAAAAGAAAAAGACAGTATAATATCGGTTGTAAACGCCCAAAATATCCAGATAAAGGAAGAAATGTCCGTAAAAGATAAATTTTCTTCTCAGGTCACTCCTTCCGGAGCATGCGTCTATCTTTTGCTGGAAGACATGGATTTGACGGCGGAAATTGTTAAAATAAAAGAAGAAATGAAAAAAACAGACGATGTTTTGACAAAAATAAAAAAGAAACTGGACAATCATGATTTTATTTTAAAAGCCCAACCTGCGGCGGTAGAGAAATGCAAAACGGAAAAAGAAGAACTATTGAAAAAGAGGGAAAAATTACAACAAATATTAAAAAATTTCGGAGGAATTTAAAATATGACTAAAAAACACGAAGATAAAAAAGTGAATCCGGACAACAAGATAGTGAATGTTTTCGAGTTGATAAATTTGGCGGGTAAAAGAGCAAGAGAATTGGTTTCCGGCGCCCCAAAACTTATTCAGGAAGAAATTGAAGACCCCATACAGATAGCATTGCGGGAAATTTCCGAAGGTAAAATAACAGTCGGCAGAAAACAAAATATCCACGAGGAAAAACAGGGAAAAAAAGAAAAATAACCTGTAAACCTTCATTATAAAAAGCAAAAAATGACACTGAAGAACAAAAAAATCATATTGGGCATAACCGGCAGCATCGCCTGCTATAAATCATGCCAATTACTGCGAAAATTACAGGAAGAAGGCGCGCAGGTAAAAGTCGTTATGACGCGGAACGCTTCGAAATTCGTCAGTCCTTTGACTTTCCAAACTCTTTCCGGAAACACTGTTTATTTGGAAATGTTCAAGGAAGCTGCCCAATCTAATGTCTCAAATCATGAGGAACTTGTTCATATAAAACTTACCCGGTGGGCTAACGCAATAGTCATAGCTCCAGCTACCGCCAATATAATATCAAAAACTGCATGCGGCATAGCCGA
>JAQURI010000018.1 GCA_028715665.1 Candidatus Ratteibacteria bacterium | reverse complement strand
CAGCAATTAGTAAAAAATAAGGCAACATCCAGTTTTTCATATTTCTCTTTCCCCAAAATATACCCGAACCCAGCAAGAGAAGTGGTCCATAAAGCAAAAGTATATTGGGAAAAGTCTCTCTGTCTGGTATATCATCAGGAGTTAGTCCTCCATACTGGGCAATCTCGATAAATGCCGGAACATAATACAGAGATGCTATTGCAATAGAAATAAAAACAATAATCAAAAAATTCAAAATTATATTTTTGGTAAAAAAGTTAGTTTTAAACCGAAGAATATAAATCAGGGGTATAAATAATAATGACAAAAAGAAGCTCTGGGGATGATTTACACCCATCAATCCTATAAGAACCCCCAGAGTTATTGAATAATCATAAGATGTTTTCGCCGACTGATATATTTTAAAACAAAGGATTAAAAAAATTAAAAATAATAGGAATCCAAAGCTTCTTGATATGGAAGGTATCATTAATTGTAAAGCGGGTAAATAGAGATGGAACATTCTTCTTATCGTGACAAAAAAACCGCCGTAAAGGCTGATTAAACCGGCAAAAAACAAACTTAAATTTGGAGAGAAGTTAAGAGTTCTGGCTAATTCATAAGAAAAAGCGGGGATTAATAATAGTATTGCAAAACAAACTAATAAATAATTGTAATGCATGGGTAGTCCAATCAAATTTGAAAATACTGCCAAAGAAGCATGACTTAAGAAAGGATAATAACCCGGGGCATCTTTATAGAAAAGATGTCCTTGTGTTTCTCCGTTCAATAACTGGAGCGTAAATTCTTTATGCACAAGATAATCGCCTCTGCTGTGCATAATGGTGTTCCCTGACCAGATAATTGAAGCAAGGATAAGCATAAGCACACTTATATATATCCATTTTTTATTGTATGAAATTATATCTAACTTATTCCAAGGCCAGAAATTGAGAAGAAAAAACCCCCAAAACAGAAGGAAAAGCGCTGAGCTTAAAAAACGCGAAGTCAATAAAAATCCTCCGCTTAATCTATGAATCTGATAAACAATTGTGATAGATAAAAAGCCCGCTATTATAATGCTGGACAAACTTAATTTACCAAAGAAAGAATGCAATTGTGATTTATTCATTTTTCTTAACTACCGTTTTTATATAAATAGCTTGCTGATTTCGATATTGTCGTTAATTTATTCATACTTATTTATTCTTTTTAATTCTAAAAATGGCGGAGGGTCTATAAACCAGAATATTGCCCCCATAAATACAATAGCTACTCTCAATAAAAGTAGGGCGATGGATAAGGCAACAGCTTCTTCGGGAGTATGGCCAAACCATTTAAAGACTACAATCAGCGCCATATCCCATGTCCCTATACCCAGGAATGATATGGGTATAAGTGTAACTAAAGATGTGATTGACATAATCAACACGACTTGCGAAAAATCCAAATTAATATTCAAACTCCTGATAAGATAGTATACAGCGATAAAATAAACACCAAATCCAGTTATCGAAAGGACATAAGTGCCAGGGTCTAAGGATTTTTCTACGTCACTGGTATGTTTTGATATGTCCCAGCCCCTTTCTGAAAATAACTTTTTTATCCACTTGGGAATGATTTGAGAGAACAGAAATACGATAGACTGTTTAGCGGGAATAAAGAGCGAGCAGGCAACTAAAAGTAGTATGACTATACTAATACTTCCACCCATTTTAAATCTGGTAAGAATAACACTGATCACGCCAAATATAATAAGTAATAAATAATCAAAGTATTTTTCACTAATTATCGATAAGATTGGCCGAAGAAAACCGTGTCCATCTCGTTTAGGGTATACGGCTTTGACAAAAGTCCCTATTATTGGGATTACCATTATGGCAACCATTTCCACAAAATAAATCCTGAAGCATTTCCCTATCGAATACGTAACTTTAAATTTCTTTAATATTCTTCTCCAGCGGATGCTCCTAATGAATATTACGACAGGAGATAATATAATACTCAAAGTAAAAAAAAGTAACTTAATTTTTAGGATAATGTCTTTCAACTGATTCAAATCTACGAAGAAATAAATAATCAATAGAAATATAACGGGTCCTAGTAATCTAAATAATATTTTTTTATTCATCTTTCAGTCTTCCTGATATACAATCTGATGACTTCTCCCCGTTTAAAGAGAGATTCTATTATCGCGAAAGGATAAAAAAGTAACTGTACACACAGATAAATAACCATGAGAAAGAAAGGATATTTATTGTCATATATTCGTCGTATTTTTTTAGGTGAAAAAAATGGGAATAAGGATAATGCCAAGGCACTGGGTGAAACGCGATGTGAGAAAAACCCAACTTTAACTATTTCTGAATTATTAATTATTGAGAACAACTTCTGTAGGCTCTCTAAGGAAAAATGGTTCAAGTGAGTCGGTATTTCCAATGGTTGCCATTTTCCCTTAAAAATCTCAAAACCCCAAGAAACAATATTGGGAACCTCAACAATCATTATTCCCCCTTTTTTCAACATCTCCATTGCCTTTTTTACGCTATCAATTGGATTCGTTAAATGCTCCAAAACGTGGAAACAGGTGATGGCATCGAAACAATGCTCAGGGAATTTTATAGTTTCAATAGTCCCTTGTTTAAGAAATTTGTCATTGGGTATTTTTGCGTATTGGTCAAATCCCCACCCTTCAAATCCATTTCTGCGTATAAGTCTTATCCAAGTGCCATCTCCTGCTCCCCAATCTAGTACGCATCCACCCCTCGGAATTAAGCGCTTTAACTCAACAAGGATTCCCCTCATTCTAAAAAAGAATAACAGTTTAAATAAGAATGATGCGGATTCTTTAGAGCTTAACCAATAACTGTCATTATAGCAACGTTTGAGAGTTTCTTCCGCAGGGATTGGATATGTAGTTGTAAATGAACATTTCTTACACTTTCTAAGACAATAACTTTCGCCAAGACTCGATTTACACCCTGTGAGCAATAAAAAATATTCTTCCGAGCCGCATAATCGACATTTGTAAGTATTTTGGGTAACAACTATCAAGATTTCCTCGCTTTTACAAAATAATTAAGAGTATAAGTCCTTTCGTGGTCAAGGAAATCAATTGCGTTAAGGATTAATGGGAAAATAAGGACAAATAAGAGATATGAGACCAGCTCTAAAGGTGCCAGCAGAATTCTTAACCAAGGGCATTTTATCTGCCAGAACAATACCTTGGGGAAAACAGTTAATCGGTTAGCAAGGTAGCCAAAATATCCACAGCAGGGTTTTATGTAGACAAACTCAAATTCTGCTTCTTCAAGTAGATAGCGCAGGGCATAAGATGTAAAGCGAAAATAGTCGTGTGGTGCCTGGTGTATACCCCAACCCTGTGGGGCAGATAGGTATAGGACTCCGCCTAGTTTTAAAACACGGTATAATTCTTTTAATATTGCTTTAGGTTCTTTGACATGTTCAAGTACTTGTGTACAAAGGGCTGCATTAAAAATTTCTTTTTTAAAAGGCAGTTTAATCAGGTCACCAATGACATTTAATTTAGAATAGTCCCAATCAGGATCACCCCATCTCGTATCAATGGCCACATATTTATGATCCTTGAAAAATTTTTTAAAGGGGGTTTCTCCCGACCCCGCATCTAAAATTCTTGAATGGGGCGGTATTTCTTTCGATAGCGAAAGTACAAACCGTTCAATTAAGTAGCTAAAAGGATCTATTATTCGTATGAGGCATAAAGGTATTGAACGTAGAATTTTATATTTTAATTTTTTCATAATTAGAAGTACACTTCATGAAAATCATCACTATTTGTCGTTTTATAAAATAGAAACCCCGTAACAAACTGAAACGTAAATTTTCTAATCGGATCAGTCCCCCCAATAGCATAGTTCTAATAGTGTATTTTGTAGCTTGCTGGTGTAGTTCAAATATTGACGATTCAGTAATACCTGGAAAATGTGACACAAGTCTCAGGTCCTTTTTGTAAAACCACATGTCCCATTTGCCTATACATTCTTCTTTAATCAAGTTATGTCGAACAGCGATATCCCATAGTTCAGAGCCGGGGAAAGGAGTAGTTATACTACCGCCAAAATAATCGATCAATCTTTCCTTGTATAATTTTTTTGCGTAATTAAAGGTATTTACTGATTGGTTATAGTCCTCAATAAATAACTGCCTGTTTCTCTCCCAGATATTGAAATACATAAACAATCCCCAAATCTTAATATCGTATTTCTTAAGCATTCGGCAACACTTCTCTACATCTTCCAATGTAACCATCTTTCGAATTCCACGCAGTGTCTCTTCGTTGCCGGATTCAATACCAAGGTGAACATACCAAACTCCTGCCTTCTTCATTAATTGAACCAATTCCTCATCTATTGGTTTTGCCCTAAGCTGACACTTGAGATTTATGGATAAGTTACGATTGATTATTTCCCTGAGAATATCTTTTGTGTGAGAAATATTAGTATTAAACTCATCGGAATAGTCGAAAAATTCCTTGAACTCTCCCTTCTGTGACAATTCCTGTAATTCGTCAACGATATTTTTAACACTCCTCACACGGTAAGTGGGTCGGGAGATTTTCCACACATTATTTGAACAGAAAGTACAATTAAAAGGACATCCCCGGGATGTCAAAATAGATGTTGAGGGACTTTTTTTAGAGATTGGATACCCTGTGTATCTTTTCATGTTAACTAAATCGCGCGCTGGGAAAGGAATAGTGTCGAGATTTTGAATAAAACTCCTTGGTTTTGTTCTAGTAGGGCTACCTTGTAATGGAATACATAATCCCTCTATCTCAGATATATCTTCGGGAAGATTGTTTCTATTGGAATAGAAATTAACAAGCTCAGTGAAAGTGGCCTCACCCTCTCCGATAACTACCACATCGACTTTTGATTTTTCAAAAGCTTCTTCAGGCATAGCTGTTGGATGCGGGCCCCCAAGAATAATTTTGGAATAGGGCAATTTCTCCTTTACCCTGTTTATCAATTCATATGCTCCAAGAATATTGGTGGTGACAGCCGATATTCCAACGATATCTGCACTTTCCGAAACTATTGCATAAAGCGTCTTTTCAAATCCTTCTAATTGTCCGTCGGTAATTTTTATATCGGTACCTTCAGGACCGTACTTGCGCAAATATGAAGCCAAGTACAAAATCCCAAGTGGTGGATCTATGCCTTTCCCCAAATCGCCATAGTTTAGAGGGAAAGTTGTTGGAGCAAATACGAGATGTATTTTCATTTTAGGTTTTCCTATTCAATCACTTTGAATTCTACCTGTACCAATTTAACATTGTATTTACTACTAAAGTATATAAAGACTTCATTTATTCATCAACCCTTTGTTCTTGTTTTCTCAAAACAACGGTCATTAAAGACGTTTTACCCATAAAAGTCTTCAGGCCCATATCTGTAATCGAAAAAATAATTTTTAATAATAACGATGTTAGAAAATTACTCTTATCTTCAATTAATGGGAAAAACTTATCCGCAAGTTTCTTATTGGCTTTAGCATGGTAAATATAAGAATGCAGTGTCCATATCCAGAAAATAGGAACCGGCTGATATGTTACAGATTCCATTTTCAGATTAGCTCGTTTTGCCATTTTTTCTAATGTTTTGGCGGTAAAGAATGTCCAATGTCTCGGGAAATGGAATCCTCCCCAATGTCCGGAACGAGAAAAAATACGGGCGTCCAAGGAGTCGAAATTAGGAGTTTCGCAAAGAAAGACACCCCCGGGTTTTAAAGCATTTGATATTTTTTTTATCATTACAAATGGTTCGGCAACGTGTTCGATAACGTTGTTGGAATAGATAATATCAAAATAGTTTTCCGGCAGGGATATATCTTCGATGCGGCCGCTTATTATTTTATGCTGTTTAGCAGCAACTAACTCTAAAGCTCGCTTATTAAAATCAAGGCCGGTAGTCTCTATGGACCCAGGAGTAAAATCTCGGAAGTAATCCAAAGCAGAACCACTCCCGCAGCCCACATCCAGAACCCTTAGCATATCTTCTGAGCGAGGCAGTGAAGTTAGGAGGCGACGTATCCGGCGTGGAAATCCAAAACTATTATTCAATTTGTTTTTAAGAGATACGAGCGGAGATTGTTTTGCAAAAGAACTGCTAAATGTATTTTTGTAGCAATAATACTGCTTTGGATAAATAATATCCAAGGTAGAATCATCCGGGCGTGGATTTAGATAAACTAAATTACAATCTAAACATCGCACAACAAAGAATAAATCGCGAGTGGTATTATCGAATTCATGCTCTCTGCCTGAAGCTACAACTTCATTTCTATTAGAACCACAAAGTGGACAGGACCGATCAACCTTCTTGATGTTTTTGCTAAAACTATACTTAGTGTTTGTGTTGGTATCTTCCGGAAAAACTTCCTCTGCAGTAGGCGGATAAGGATTGACTCCAAAAGTTTTGGACAAATACTTTTCAATAAATGAGGAGTCTTCTCCTGCCAGACATACAGGATGATAATTCTCAAACTGGGGTATAGTTAACATTCGTTGGCGGATATCCCGTAATGGTTCATATCTTATATTTCCAAATGAAATATGTGTAAATGCACACGGCATTACGTCGCCGTATTCAGAAATATAAATAATCTGTTTTGCGGCAGGACAACCCCAGTTTCCCATGTTTTCATAACAATCACGCGTAAGAAATGGATATTTGTCGTGCAATTCTCTCATGTAAGAAATATCCTCTTCATTGCAAAGAACATCCATGTTCCCTTCCCATTGTCCAAACGGAATTGCAGCGCTGAAAACAAGCTCAATACGATTTTTAATAGCATAATCAACCAAGTCGTGAAAAGCTTTTTCTTTAGTCATGCCTCTGGAAACACAAGTTATAATTACTGGCGTAAGCCCTTCCGCATGAATATTATCAAGCGCCTCGAAACAGCGTTTGTAAGAACCTTCTTTTCTTCTGAATCTGTCGTGTTCTTCTTCACTGCCGCTATCGATTGAAATACTTATTTTATCTATGCCAACCTTCTTTAAATACCTGACTTTTTCTCGGGTCAAATCATAGCCATTAGAAGCAAGAGAAAAATGTGTTTTATTGGGATGGCTGGCAGCAAGCAGCTTCTCTAACTGCGGACTTAGGCCGATTTCACCCCCGACAAAATCAAAAGATATTGCACCCAACTGCAGGCACTCTTTCATCACGACTAATTTTTCATTGAGCGAAAGAGGGGGTGTTTCGGTATCCCTGAACCTGTTAGCATAACAATGAGTGCAATTAAAATTGCATTTATAAGAAGATGCGAAGACTACCCCGCGTAAAGAAGATTTCCCCCAAATATATTTTTGCGCGTATTTAGATAGTATTTTAAATAATAATAGGGGTTTCCTTTTTAGGAGACCAGAAGTTAAATGTCTTATTCTTGCATCTAATAATTTAGCCATGCTGTTTCTTATTTAATTCTATGTATGTTCAGCATCCATTCACGATGGCTTATATACCATTTGATAGTTTTCTTTAATCCGGATACGAATTTTTCTTTTGCTTTCCAGGAAATTTCTTTTTCGATTTTTCTCGTATTTAAAGAATATCTCAAGTCATGTCCGGGTCTGTCTTTTACAAATTCGATTAAATTTTGCGGCTTGCCGAGAATATCAAGAATTTGTTTTACTACTTTGATGTTTTCTTTTTCGTCTCCGCTGCCTATGTTGTATATTTCACCGACTTTGCCATTCTCCAAAATCTGGTGTAGTACTTCTGCGCAATCGGAAACGAAGAGCCATTCCCTTACATTTAATCCTTTCCCGTAAACCGGGATTTTTTCGTTTTTCAATGCCTTGAGAATTGCCACTGGTATAAGCTTCTCTGGATATTGCCACATGCCATAATTATTGCAAGGCCTTACTATTACAACAGGCAAACCGTATGTCCGATGGTATGCCCTTACAAGCATATCGGCTGCGGCTTTGCTGACGGAATAAGGGGAATTAGGATTCAAGGGTGATGTTTCATGGAATTTACCGTTTTGAATTTCCCCATAGATTTCGTCTGTCGAAATATGAATAAACTTTTCTATTCCGGCTTCCCTGCATATATCCAATAAGATTTGTGTTCCTTTGATGTTGGTTTGCATGAAAGGTGTCGCATTGTGGATGCTTCTGTCCACATGCGTTTCTGCGGCAAAATGGACGACGAATTTCGGTTTTTCTTTCTTAAAAATAAGCTTCATCTTTTTTTCGTCACAAATATCTGCTTTATAGAATTTATACTTTCCTTTTACTGCTTTTAACCTTTCCAAACTCCCGGCATAGGTAAGTTTGTCCACAATTACGGGCCGATACCTCCTCTTAACCGCCTGTCGGACGAATTAGCTGCCGATAAAACCCGCCCCGCCTGTAACTAATAACTTATGTAATTTTTTACGCATTCTTCCAGCACCTCGTGTATATCTCTTATTTTAAAACCTGCTTTTTCTAATTTTTTTGTCGATAGGATAAGATTTGTCCTTACTAAATTTAATTCTGAAGGTTTTATTGTCTCATATTGAAAATTTGGCACGTATTTTTTATAAACTTCCATCAATTCCGGGTATCTCAATGCACCCTTGTTTACAGCATTGTAAATGCCTCTTGCATCAATTTTCATCAAATGCCTCAATGCTTCAATAAGGTCGGGGACATAGGTAATAGAATTTGGGATATCGATAATCTTCTTGTAATTAAGAAGTTTAGTCAGGATATTTCTTGGGTTTGGTCTATTGTCCAACGGTATCCGTATCCTTAAAACGAGTATGTTGAATTTTTCCGATAAGATTTCCAATGCTTTATCCGAATAAATTTTTGTTCTTGAATAAAAAAGTTCAAAAAAGTCGGGTAGCTCCTTTTCGGTTATCGGTTTTTGTTTCTTATAGTCAAAGTGATAAATACAACCGCTTCCGATATGGATTAGTTTGATATTTTTTCTTAGGGCTGCTTCGGCCAAAATAATGGGCAGGAAAGTATTTGCTTGTAAAGTTTTATCCTGCTGGGATTCGCAATCGTCTACGTTTCTTTCGCCGGTATAACCGATGCAGTTAATGATAATTTTAGGGTTAAATCGGTCTATTTCTTCATATGCATTGTTTAAAGAATAAAGCTTCCTGTCTGAAATATTGCACCCCAGACTTTCTTGTAGCCTACTTCCTATAAAGCCCTTACCTAAGACAAGAATTTCTTTTTTCATTGAGCAATTTTTTTAAATATTCCCCATAATCTGTTGTGTTTATCTGTTCAGCCAATTTTTCTAATTGTTTCCCGTTAATAAAGCCCATTCTATAAGCCACTTCTTCTATGCAGCCAATCTTGAGACCCTGCCTTTCTTCAATGGTTTTTATGAATATCGAGGCATCTATCAATGAATCATAGGTGCCGGTATCAAGCCAGGCATAACCTCGTTCCAATACAAATACTTTTAACTTATTCATTTTTAAATAGGTGTTATTTATATCGGTTATTTCCAATTCGCCCCTTTGAGACGGTTTCAAACTCTTGGAAATTTCTAAAACTTTGTTATCAAAAAAGTATAAACCTGTCACAACGCAGTTTGATTTTGGCTTTTTGGGTTTTTCCTTGATAGAAACTGCATTTTGATTTTTATCGAACTCAATAACGCCGTATCTGTGAGGGTTGTTCACATAATAACCCAAAATAACAGCCCCTTCTTTTACGGAGGCAGCTTTTTTTAAAAGCGAAGTTAAACCATGACCAAAGAATATGTTATCTCCCAGTATTAGACAGATATTTTCTTTGCCGATGAATTTCTCCCCGATAATAAAGCTGTCTGCTATTCCCTTCGGTTGTTCTTGGATTGCATAGGAGAGTTTAATCCCTAAACTTGTCCCATTTCCCAATAAATCTTTAAATCTCGGAACATCTTTGGGCGTAGAGATTATAAGAATATCTTTGATATTAGCTAACATTAAAACCGATAGGGGATAATAGATCATGGGTTTATCGTAGACGGGGAGCATTTGTTTGCAGACCCCTTTTGTAATCGGATAGAGTCGAGTCGCCTTACCGCCTGCTAATATTATGCCTTTCATCAATTGCTCCTTGTTTTTTGGACGAGTCCACTGGATATAACTGCTATAAACATTTTTCCCATACGGAGAAGTCTTTTAAATTCATGAAAATCTTTTGATGCTCTCCATAAATATAATCCTATTTTGGAAAGCTTGAGATAGAAAGAGTAAATCATGCGCTTTTGATATCTTCTTAGGTCTTTCTCCGTCAGTCCCTTAGGGATATAAACGGGTTCTAACATATTCATGCGGCTAAAATCCGGGTTAAACCCTTCTTCAATGACTTCTCGAAATAATCTTGTTCCCGGAAATGGCGTGAAAAAATTAATATTCAATTCATCTAATGGCAGTTCGTTTATGAAACTCTGGGTCTGTTTTAAAGTTTCGACGGTCTCGCCAGGTACTCCAAGCATAAAAAACCCTTTGCTCACAATCCCGTGTTTGCGGGTAAGCCGCAGTGCATCCAGTATCTCTTTTTTTGTAATACCTTTTGCCATTTTTCTTAGCATCTGGGGGGAACCGCTTTCAATTCCGTAAGAAATCATCCAGCAACGGGCACTTTTCATTTCCTTGAGTATTATATCATTAACGAGGTTTACCCGACTGTTACATGACCAAACAATGTCCAATCTTTTTTTACGAAGCTGACGGCAAAAATTAACTACTCGTTCCGGTGAGAGAAGAAATGTGTCATCCTTAATGGAGATTTCTCTAATGCCGAAATCCTTAATAAGATGTTCTACCATTTCCATAATATACTCAACCGAATGGCTGTATACTTTATTACCAAAAACGGACCGGTCACAGAAAGAACAGGCGAAAGGACAGCCCCTTGTCGTGATGATATTTGCGACCGGCAGGCGTTTATAAGAATGGAACGGCGGTCTGTAATATTCCGGAAACCCTTTCAATAGGTCCCAGGCAGGAAAAGGGAGAATGTCGAGGTCTTTGAGATGTTCTTTCTTCGGATTGATTAAAATTTCATTACCTTTTCGCCATACCAGACCATCGATATCCTGTCCTATTTCAAGACCATTATTGATGTTATGGATAATTCTTGCGAAACTTATTTCCCCGTCTCCCAAAACACATCCGTCTATATCTTGAAAGCTTTCCATGGTTTCCCTCGGCATGGCTGTTACATGAGGTCCGCCCATGAAAACTCTAATATGAGGAATGATTGTTTTGATTTTTTGGGCAACTGCTATTGCTGAAATAATACTTAGAGTTGTAGCGGTTATGCCGAGTATATCCGGGTTTTGTTTAGCAATACTATGAATAGTAGTTTCCGTATCCAGCCCTAAACTCTCCGCATCCAGTATACTCACGGAGAGACCTTCTTTACGTAGAAAAGCGGCAATATACAGGAGTCCTAAACTGGGCATGATAGCTCCTCCTTCGGCTAACATTCCCATACGTTGCTCTGGACTTAAAGGAGGCGTAAGTAAGACGGTTCTTAACATGGTTGAGTTTCCTGTGTATCTGTGTTTTTAAAGACTAATTTCAAGATAGGAAAACCTTTTGTGCGGCGTTTTTTTAAAATATAATGTCTATCAGCGATATATTCTGGTAGATGAAAAAGAGCTATAAACATGCAGCCCATAGAAAACAGAGCAAATGGGAAAAAAAGAACGGCTTTTTGCAGAGGTTTTAAGGGGAACTCCGTAATTTTAAATATGCCGCCCAAAAACAAAAAAGGGGAAAAAAGAGCAAATTCTAACCCTTTCATATTTTTAAAAAATACATAAACTCGATTCATCAACGCTTTTGAAATAAGATTAAAATAGCCCAACTTTATTTTGTTGGGGAAGCCGTGCATATGGAAAACTACAGAATTACAAACTACGCAAATCTTATATCCCAAGTTGTGTATTCTCAAAGAGAGGTCTGTATCTTCAGTATACATCCATAGTTTTTCGTCGAAAAGATAACCCAATTCTTCAATTGTTTGGCGTCGGATGATGAATGAACAGCCGGAAACTATTTTGGAAAACAAATTACGACTTCCGATTTTCTTTCGGTATTGCCCGTATCCAAAAGGAGAAAGGTCATAGAAATAGACGGAATTTATTGCATAATGATTGTCTAAGTGACGAAATTCTTCGGTTCCCGGCGAAATTATATTTGAGGTACATGCGCCGAGATTTTTATCTTCGAGGAGCCCGTTTACCAAGCCCATTAGCCAGTTCTCATGACAGATTGTGTCTTGGTTTAAAAAAACCAGAAAATTATTTTTGGCGTATTTTAAAGCTTCATTATTACCGGCTGCAAATCCCATGTTTCTGGCCAATGCAATATGTTTTACGTTTGGATAGCTTTTTTGAACAAGAGAAAGCGTATCATCCGTAGAAGCATTATCCACAACAATTATTTCTATTTTCTCCTTAGGATAGGATTGAGATGATAAGGATTTCAAAAGAGCTTCAATATATTTGCTCCCGTTATATGTTAGGATAATTATGCTAACGTCCGGAAGTTCTGTTCCACTTGACTTCGGACTCCTGTAAAGTGGTTCTTGCACTTATTATCTCCACCAGCTTTTAAGAATTGTTTTGGCAAAAAGAAGACCATACTTCCAGTCTTTTCCCTTCTTACTTTTTCCATATTTCCTTTTCATAATTGTAATTGGGACTTCTTTTATTCTCAAACCGGCTTTAGCTGCTTCTATAATGACTTCGGCAGATTGAAATTGGTCTTCTGTTAATCTAAGTTTTTTCATCTTATCCATGTTAAAAGCTTTGAACCCGCTTGAGCAATCTGTTAGTTTTAATCCGAGAAGCATGTTAATAATTTTCGTAAGGAGTGATATCCCGAGATTTCTCAAGAGAGTATTTTGCGTTGATTTTCCCAAGACCCTTGAACCGATAACGAGGTCACATTTATTTTCAAGAATTGGAGCGCTAAGAATTTCTATCTCGTCCGGTGAATGCTGTCCGTCAGCATCCATGGTAATGCCTATTTCCATATTGTAATGTAGCAATATGTCATATCCCAATCTGCTTGCTCCACCCTGGCCGCGATTAATTATGTTCCGAACAGACATATATCCTGTTTTTTCTACGACATTGCCGGTATCGTCAGTGCTTCCATCGTCTATTACTAAAACGCCAATTTTTTTACCATGTATATGTTGCGGCATTTTAGGTAAGAGTTCTTTAAGATTTTCAGCTTCGTTGTAAGAAGGTATTATAACGACTATTTCCTTGCCTTTAAGGTATTCTTCTAATGCCTGTTTTGATTCGGCATGTCCTAAATTTCTTAACAGCAAATCAAACTGATATTTCTGTTCATCTAATCGATTCTTAAAATACAATATAAGGAACCATAGAAGAATATTGGAACCGATTAAAAGAGCAAGAATTCTACCTCGCTGTCTTTGTTCTAACTTTAGAATTTCTGCCACGGTATTCAATGCATTTGGGTTTATTGATACTATTAACAGAGAAAGGCTGAAGAGGCCAAAAAAGACAAAATTACCCCGTTTCCATCTCGGACCGCGATAAATTTTAAAGGTTAAGAATAAACCCAGGACACCTATTATTAAACCAATAATTCGTAAGGTTGACATTATTGTCTAATCATTTGTTAGAATAACTTTCCCCAATAAAACTGAGCAAGATACCAAGAAGCAGTCCGAAAACCATGGAGACTATGATATTCAATTTTACTTTTGGTCTTACAGGTTCTTCCGATTCATGGACCTGTTTTAAAATTGTGAAGTGTTGAAAAGAACTTGCTGTTTTTTCTTTTGTCATTTCCAGCCAGTCGATATACCATAACGCATTTTCTTTTTCTTGTAATAAATCTTCGATTTTGTCTCTCATTACGAAAACAGCGGTTAGGGATTCAATGTTTTTTGATTGTGTTTCTGTGCCGTCAAGTTTTGTCAGATTTTCGATTTCTTGCAAGCTTTTTTTGACTTTTTCAATATGGGCGTCCATCCTTTCTATATCCTGTTTATGTTTCTCGATTTGTAGATTAATCTCTTTTTCTGCTATTTCCAGGTAGTTATCGATGATTTTTTCTCCTTGAGAAATATAATGCTTCGCGAGCAGAGAACATATGGCAGTCGGTGTGTTTTTGCCTTTGTATTCTGCCTGCATTTGAAATGTATTGGTGTCATATTTTTCGTATTTTGTCCTTATGTTTTTTTGCAATTCCTTGGCGCTGGAATTCAAATTTAATTCGGCAATAATGGCCTGTAGAATGTTTTCCCCTTTAAGTATTTTTTCGGTTTCTATTTGTGAAACTACAGGAATTGGCAAAGATGAATTTTTAATTATTGTCCCGTTTTGGATACTGACGGTCGCTTTATAAACGGGAGGAAGTGTAAGACTTATTATTGTTGCAGCCAGTACAGTAATTAAGAAAACTACGATAATCTGTATTTTTCTTTTTCGTATGATTCTCAAATAATCGCGAAATTCTATCGTGTCATTATTCATGTTTTAACTCCCTCTGTAAGTATTAAATCTCTTAACCCTTCTTTTATATCTATCGTAGGTTTGAAATTTAAAAGTTTTTTGGCTTTGGTTATGTCCGAATAATTTTTTCTGATTTCGCCTTTGTTTGCTTTTTTAAATACGATTTTTAACTTTTGCCCGTTTATATTTTCTGTTAAATCTTGGATTGTTTTGGCTAAATCTATTATTTTCGTTTCTTTGCCGGTGGCTATCTGGAATATTTCGCCATAGATATTAGGGATAAGGGACAAGGGGTAAAGGGCAGTTGAACACAGGTAGATAGCTTGGCAGATATCTTTTACATTTATAAAATCGCGGGTTTGTTTTCCGTCACCGTATATTTCCAAGTTTTTGCCCTCTTTTGCCGTTTTTATGAATTTGGGGATGACCGAAGTCTTGTGCTGGGAATATCCGCCGTAGACATTAGCGAATCTCAGGGCTATAGTTTTCAAACCGTATGAGCGGAAATATGATGAACATAATGCTTCGCCGTACAATTTGCTTGCTCCGTAAGGTGAAATAGGTTGGGGTACTATTTTTTCGTTTATAGGGACGGTTTGTTCTCCTACTGTTGCGTTTGAAGAAGCGAAGATAAATTTATCGATTTTGTTAGTTCTCGCAGATTCAATGACATTAAAAGTGCCTATAGTATTTATTTTGTGGCTTTCTTCGGGGTGGGCGAGCGATTCTATAACCTTTGTATGGGCGGCAAGGTGGACCACGATTGAACTGCCTTTTAAACTTTTACTTAACTTGCTAATATCAAGAATGTCGCCTTTGATAAGTTTTACCCGCCCTTTTTTCCTGGAGTCGGAAACGGCTTTGTTTAAATTATCTTTTGAGCCCGTTGATAGATTGTCATATACCGTGATGTTCGTTTCATCTCTGTCAAGAAAATATTTGACTAAATTGGCTCCTATAAAACCGCAACCGCCGGTGATAAAAATTCGCTTAAACGAATTTTTCGGGATAGAGCGTTCAGAGTTAAGTGATAAAAAACTTTTTTTCATGTTATTTTGTGTCTTAGACTGGTTATTAAAGCATTGAGCATTTTACTTATTTCTTCACAAGTTGATTCCAATAATAGATATGTTTTGTTTTCCATGAATTGAAGTTCAGAAGAAAGGAGTAATAAGTATCTGATTTCTTCCAGAGACCCTCTCGAATTGAATAAGAATTTAATATATTCTTTTGTGCTGTTTCTTGAAAAACCTTCGACGATGTTGGTAGGAACTGATATTGATGCTCGTTTGATTTGATTTGTTAATCCGTATAGTTCGTCTTTAGGGAACCCAGCGGTAACTTTATAAATTTTTTTTACTAATATGTGAGATTTTTCCCAAACACCCAAATCCTTCCAATGCATTTCTCTTACCCCTTACCCCTTATCCCTATCTCTATCCCTGCTTTTTTAATCATTTCCAACAACTGCTGTTTTGAACGCGCCCCAACCTCACGCATGAGGATTTTGCCTTCCTTTAAAAGCATCAAAGTGGGAGCCCCGGCGATTTGGAACATCGCCGATGTTTTTGGATTTTGGTCTATGTTCAATTTCCCCACCTTTATTTTGCCGTCGAGTTCTTCTGCCAATTCTTCGATTACGGGTTCAATCATTTTGCAGGGCGGACACCATGAAGCCCAAAAATCCACAAATACCGGTATGTTAGACTGAAGAACTTCTTTTTCGAAATTAGCGTCTGTGAATTTTATATCTTTGCTCATCTTTCTCTATTTCTTTTTCCAGGTCTATTAGTTCCAATCTGTCCACTCTTCTTTTTACTCCCGACCACCATGTTTGGGGCAATATAAGATGTTTTTTCTCTTCTATGCGTGCTTTTATTTCGGGTTGCAGGAGCAGTTCGAACATTCTGTGGATTTCTTCTTCTATTTTTACTTTCGGTTCAAATCCATAATGTTTGGGAAGTCTTTCATATATCGCTTCGAACGGATGCCTGTCTGCTTCGACTCTCGGATTCTCCACTCTTTGGATTTGGATTGGCAGTTTGAAATGTTTTTTCCCCACTTTTGCTACTGTATATGCTAATTGTCTTGCGCTATATATG
>JAQURI010000017.1 GCA_028715665.1 Candidatus Ratteibacteria bacterium | reverse complement strand
CGATGATAATTGGTTTACAAGACGGGTGTTTAGAAAAAGTGCTGCGGAAAGAAGCCCTATCTTGCGGTCTAAATATTTTTTACCGAAAGAATAGATGGCAGAACATGAGAGAATAGCCATTAGAAAATGAAACATTTTTGCAAGGATTTCATCTCGTGTAAACAGTATAGAATATGTATAAAGCATTTCCATATTAAAAGGGAAATTAGAATAAACATGATAAGGCAAGGGAATAATTGCATGGCTTTTGATATAGCTTTTAATAACGCCTAAATGATATGCAATACCGTCATAAGAAAGAGGCGGAGTGAAAGTTCCCGTAAACAGAAGGAGAACCGTCAAGCCGATAAAAGATAAAACGATAACCGATATAATGTCCGTTTTTTGATTTTGTTTCTTTTTCCAAGTTTCGCCGATCCCAAGAAATATTTCTTTCAGCTCTTTAATTACAAACAAAAAAACAATCGCAGTTAATATATAGGTCGCTTCCGCGTATAGAATTTTTACACTACCGAGGATAAGCATTAGAAAACAGATAATACCTAATCCAATTGATACTGCAAAGGAGAATTCTTCCGAAATATCCGAATACGAGATTTTTATAGCTTTGGAGAATTTTCTGCCTACCCCCCACGCAAGTAAGATAAGAAATATAAAAATAAAAATATGCCATGATATATTGAAAAGTTGAATCCACAAGGGAGTAAGGCTTGTGGTGCTGGTATCGAAAAATGAATTCCGGAACAAGACGGCAAACCAAAATAATACAGCTATAAAAAGCAATCCTTCGCTGGAAAAGAAGAAATTTTTATTATTCTGGAATTTATTCCTTAGGGGATTCATAGATTTCTATAGCCGTATCGGGGCAGACGAGAAAACATATGCCGCAACCACTGCATTTTTCTTCGTGGGCGACCTCTACCGTATGGAATCCTTTTTTGTTGAGTTTTTGGGACGCTTTAAGCACGCCTTTTGGGCAGAAGTTAATGCAAATCTGACATCCTTTGCATCTTTCTTCTTTTATTTTTACGGTTTTCATAATTGAAGTTTAGCAACTATCTTTTATTAGTGTCAACCCCCGCACCATATAGCATTCAGGGGTTCTACTGAACCAAATTTGCCTGTCTCGCACTCTACGTAGTGTGCTCTGTTCCTTGCATTGTTCAGGGGTGTGGGGTTATATGGTGCGGGGGTAAATGCCTTATTTTTTCTTCCATAAATAAAATATGCCGATGCATAAAAATAAAACGTTGGGAAGCCATATGCCGAAAGCGGGGGAGACGCTTCCTTTTTCAGCCATAGCTAACATCATGGAAAAAAGGACATAATATGCTAAAGAAAGTCCCAGGGCCCAGCTCATTCTTCCCGCAGCGTTTTGGTGCAGGGACAGAAGACAGAAAGGGATGGATATTAAAAGTAGCGTGAAATTTATAAACGGCAGAGAAAGTCTGGCGTGAAGTTGTGCAAGATAAGGATAACGGGAAATGGTTTCATTGTATTCGGCAATATATTTTTTGAGTGTTTTCAAAGGCATTATTGACGGACTTTTATGATAAAGCCACAGTTCATGGGCAGACAAGCGAAGTCCGCTTTCTCTGTTTTTGAATTCCTCTATTTTTTTAATATTGCCTTTCTTGTCGAATATTTTTTCGACACCGTCAGACAGAACCCATTTATTTCTTTCCCAAAAGGCGGTTTTTGCGTTTATTCTGACGCTGTTGCCGGTTTTTGTGTCGGTATAAACGCTTTGAATTTCACTCATTTTATTTTCTCTTTCGCTGAAATTTTTTGCAAAATAGACCACTCCGCGCGAAGTGAAGGTGAATTCTTCCCGGCTTTTAATTAGATACTGTTTTTCGCCTTGAATTTTTCCCTTCCATATTTCTTCTCTTTTTTCTTCGCAAAATGGGACAAAATTTATATTGATGCCGAGACAAAAACAGGAAATTGCAAGCCCTGCCGTTATTAACGGGGCAGTAATTCTTAAAGCGGATATGCCGGCCAGTCTCATTGCCATTATTTCCCTATCTTGGGCCAAATGCCCAACGGAAAACCAAACGCCTATCAAAACCGCAAGAGGCGATAATTGCATCCAAAGCGAAGGCAAGAAAAAAATGTAATATTCCGCTACGTCTATTATTTCGGCGCCTTTTTCCACGAGTTTATTTAGGTTCGACAGGACATCAACCAAACAATAGAAAAAGCAAAACATAACTGCTGCAAATAGATACGAAGGGAAGAAGTGTTTAAGAAGATATTTGTCGAGTATTTTCATATCTCTTTTTTTAAAAAATAAGGAATGCAAAAACTCAATAAAAATATATTTGGTAACCACATTAGTATGAATGGATAATACACGCCTTTCTGTGAAACCCTTTCGCAAAAGAGTAGAATAATATAATACACGATAATTACAGGCAGACTTACGCCGAACCCTTTTACTTTGTTTTTCCCTTTAATTTTAATGCCCAGTATCGAACCGAACAAAAGAAAAAACAGAGGGGAAAAAGACAAAGAATATCTCTTGTGCATTTCCGTGAACAAATGATAGGGTATTATTTCTTGTTTTTTGAAATATTTAATACTTTTTTCCAGTTCCCTTAATTTCATGTCCCACGGTTTCTTATTTACTTCCTTCGCGCCTTTTATCGGTTCAAGTTTTATTTGGTAAGTATTAAAGTTTACTTTGGTAAAGCCCGTGGGGTCTTCGACATCCGCTTCGTCAATGGTCCCATTTATTAGTTTCAAAGTGCGTTGTCTGTCTTTTTCGGAAATTATTATTTCGCCTTTTTTTGCGACTATGACGGAAGGCATTCCCGTTTCTTTGAGTTTAAAAACGGTTACGCCTTCTATCTGTTTACCTTTTATTTTGTCTATATAGATTTTGTAATCTTTGAAATTATCCATAAGGACTTTTTCTTCTACTGTTGAGGCAACAATATCTTCTATTTTGAAATCTTCCTGTAACTGTTTTATGGATAAGTGTGCGGAGGGTGATACTTCGGCGTGAAGATATAAACAAAATATGCTGAGCAGGAAAGTCAAGCCCAGAACCGGCATGATAACGGACGAAGGCCCGATTCCGCAGGATTCCAGTCCCACCACTTCCCCGTCTTGAGACAATCTGTTGAAACAGTTGACGCTTCCCAACAGAACACCCATCGCAATCGAATAAGGTAAAATAAGGCAGATTATATTAAAAAGCAATTTTATTGTTGTTTCCGGGCCGATTCTTTCGTCAAAAAATATGCGCGCCAGAGGGAAAAAATTACTTACGAATAAAACGAAAGTAAAAATGAAAAAGCCGAGCAGAAAAGAAGGAATAAATTCGCTGATTGTATAGCGTTTTAGTATCTTCATCGTAACTTTTCCCAAATTTTACTTAACTATATCCAATAAAGCAATAAACTTGCAAAATCAAACTATTGTGGATTTGTTGTTTTCTGTGTTATATTGCAAAAACAGTTGACCCATGAAAAGAAAAATTCTATTGCTTGCCGTAAGGTTCATTGTAAGCATTTCTTTGGTGCTTTTTCTGTTGTTCAATTTGGGCAAGGAGAATCTTTTCGGACTGCCTGGATATCTTAATAATGCTTCTTATGAATTATTGGCATTTCCGATTTTGGCTTTTTTTGCGGCAATTGCGCTCGGTGCTGTCAGGTGGGGCAAATTATTGGAAATTCAGGGCATTAAATTCGCATTTTTTCCGCTCTTGCAGTTGACCCTTATCAGCAATTTCTTTTCCAATTTTTTGCCGGGGCTTGTCGGAGGAGATGCTGTAAAGCTTTTCTATGCCACCCGAAAAAACCGCAAGACTGCGGGAATTTTGGCGTCCATTCTTTTAGACAGAATCATGGGTGTTGCCGCGCTTCTTTTAATTGCTGTTTTTGCTTTGCCGTTTTCTTTTAATGTCCCGGAAATCGAAAAAATATCTTTGTTCGTTTGTATTTTATTTATACTTTTTATAATCGGGGTTTTTCTGTTTTTCAACCTCAAAAGTTCCCCCATTTTAAAAAGGATTTACAAAATCAGCATTTTTGACTTGGGCAATAAAATAAAAACATTCAAAAACTCCGTTGTTCTTTACAGGAATAAGAAAAGAATTCTCGCGTATGCGTTTACCATGGCTCTTGTTATCCAGTTCTTTATGGTAATCGGATGTTATTTTGTGTCCCTTTTCTTTAACTTTAATATTCCTTTGCGTTATTTCCTGGTATTTATCCCCATAATACAACTGATTACTTTCCTTCCGATAACTGTTGGAGGCATAGGTATGAGAGAATGGTCATTTGTGCTTTTCTTTACAACGGCAAGCGGATTGGTTGTTAAGATGGATGCTTTTGCTTTAAGCATAGGTTTTTATATTGCTGTTTTATTTTCTTCCTTGCCCGGCGGAATAGTGTATTTATTGATGGGTGGGGAAATTAGACGTTAGACCGTAGACATTAGACTATAGACGGGGAAGTAGAATTTTAGTCCAAAGTCTAATGTCTAACGTCAAAGGTTCAATGTCAAAAGTCTAATGTGGCGATTGTAAACCATGAATTGACTTTGTTAAAATGTTTTAGATAAAGGAGCAGGGAAATGGATGTAGATAAATTGAACTTTAAAAACGATGGGCTTATTCCGGCGATTATTCAGGACTGTGAAAACCTACAAGTTTTGATGGTCGGATATATGAACAAGGAAGCCTTGCGGTTGACCCTTGAAACGGGAACTGTCCATTTTTATTCCCGTTCAAGAAAGAAACTGTGGAAGAAAGGGGAAACTTCCGGTCATGTGCAGAAGGTAAAAGAAATATTGGTGGACTGTGACGAGGACACTTTGCTTATAAAAGTCCAGCAGAAAACAGCAAGTTGTCACGAGGGCTACAGGAGCTGTTTTTTTAGAAAGTTGGATGATAGAGGCAACCTGAAGATAGTAGAGAAAAAAGTTTTCGAGCCTGAAGACATATACAAGAAATAGGGTTCGGGGTATCAGGTTATCAGGTATTTTAATTCCTTAACACCCTGAATCTTGATATATACCAGAGCGAGCATTGGGAGTGATTTCTTTGACACCGGAGCTATTAAAAAATATGCAACCTGAGAAGGACTTCTTTGTCGGTATGGATTCCGACGGGTGCGTTTTTAACTCGATGGAATTGAAACAAAAAAAATGCTTGCTTCCGGGTATTGTAGAGAATTGGAACCTCCAGCCAATTCGCGAATATGTCATGGAAACGGGGGAATTTGTCAATCTTTATTCCCAATGGCGCGGGACAAACAGGTTTGTCGCTTTGGCAATGGTTTTCGATTTGCTCAGTAAAAGGGACGAAGTCAAAAAAAGAAAAATTGAAATCCCTAATCCTGAACCGCTGAAAGAATGGCTTAAAAAAGGGACTAAACTTAGCAACGCAACGTTAAAAATTGCCATTGAAAGGACAGGTAATTCTTTCCTTAGACAAACTCTTAAATGGAGCGAAAAGGCAAACGAAGCGATAGCGGATATATCAAAAGATATTTCGCCTTTTTCTTTTATAAAGGAAGCATTAAAAAAACTTCAAAAAAAAGCAGATATTGTTGTTGTATCGGCTACCCCAGAAAAAGCGCTTAGGGCTGAATGGCAAGCGCACGGCATAATGCAATACGCAAGAGCCGTCTGCGGACAGGAGTTAGGCAGTAAAAAGGAACATATAGCGCTTGCCGCCGGCGGAAAATATAAAAAGGGGCATATGCTTATGCTCGGAGATGCGCCCGGCGATTTTAAAGCCGCAAAAGAAAATGACGCATTGTTTTATCCCATAATCCCGGCCAAAGAAAACAAAAGTTGGGAAAAGTTTTATAATGAAGCGATGGACAAATTCTTTAACGAAGAATATGCTGGGAAATATGAATCTGAACTCATAGGAGAATTCGAAGGACATCTACCAAGCGTACCGCCATGGGGAGGATGAAAAATAAAATTTGGAGAAAAACATGAACTTGATGCCGTTCATCACGTTTATTATCGGGTTTTTGTTGGGGAGCGTGATTATTGCTTTTGTTCTGAAATCAGCGCACTCAAAAACATCTAAAGATAAAGAGACGGAAATTGATGCGCTTAAAAAAGGGCTTGAAGCAAGTTTCGGCAGTTTGTCTTTGGATGCGCTTAAAAAATCTACGGAAGAATCCATAAAGTTGTCGAAAGAGATTTTAAGCAGGGAAAGAGAATTAAACGTCAAGGAATTGGAAGAGAAAAAAGGGCTTATCGACCAGCAGCTGAAAAATATGACAGCTAAACTGGAAGACGCTTCCAAACTCATGAAAGAGCTCGAAAAAGACAGGGAAAAGAAATTCGGAGAACTTACGGAACAACTTAAAAAAGCGGGCGAACAAACCAAACACCTCACGGAGACGACCGCAACGCTTCGCGAAGCGCTGTCGAGCACAAAAGCGCGCGGACAGTGGGGCGAACGTATGGCAGAAGATGTTTTGCGTCTTGCGGGTTTTATAGAAAATGTAAATTATATAAAGCAGAAAGCCGTCGAAGAAGGCCGCTCTATACCCGATTTTACTTTCTTATTGCCGAATGAATTAAGACTTAATATGGACGTGAAATTTCCGCTTGATAATTATATGAGGTTTCTTGAAGCTTCCTCGGAATCGGACAAAGAAAAATTCCGAAATAATTTTTTAAGAGATGTTAAATCGCGCGTTAAGGAAGTCAAAAGCCGCGAATACATAAATCCGCAGATGAATACCGTTGATTATGCGCTCTTGTTTATTCCGAACGAACAAATCTACGGTTTTATTCACGAACAGGACAACTCAATTCTTGATGAAGCGTTGAGAAATAAAGTGATTTTCTGTTCTCCTATAACTCTGTTCGCCATTTTGGCCGTAATCAGGCAGGCAGTCGATAATTTTGCTTTGCAGAAAGATTCCGACGAAATATTGTCTTTATTCGGTTCATTTTGGAAACAGTGGAGCGTGTTCTGCGAGCAGATGAAAAAAGTGGGCGACAGAATTACGGATGCGCAGCGGGCATACGAAGCGCTTAGCACCACAAGGCGCAGATTATTGGAAAAACCCCTGAACGAAATCGAAAACGCGCGAAAACAGCGCGGTTTGCCTGTGGCTGTTGATGACGAAGAAAAAGAATCGCTTACTTCTGTCGAAGAATAATTTATACTTATTTCGAAAATTCCTTGCTTCTTTTTTCGGCTTTATTTATTGCCTCAATTAAGATTTCTTTCCATTTATTTTCAATCAAAACTTTCAATGCGGCTTCGGTTGTTCCCTTGGGCGAAGTCACTTTTTGCCTTAGAATAGCGGGGCATTCGCCTTTTTCTATCATATCTATTGCGCCGATTATCGTTTGGACGGAAAGACTTCTTATTTCTTCTTTTTTGAAGCCGAGTTTAAGCCCTGCTTCTATCATTGCTTCAAGCATATAGAACACATAGGCGGGTCCCGAGCCGGAAATGGCCGTTACTGCGTCCAATTTGTTTTCTTTTAGTTTTAAAACTTTACCTACACTGCCGAATATTTCTTCTGTTATCTTCTTGTCTTTTGTCGAAACATTTTTAGAAACAGAGTACACGGATATTCCTTCACCTATAATAGCTGGAAGATTAGGCATAGCCCTAATAATGGGAATACCTCGTTGGGTATCCCACAAGTGGGGATTTTTTTCCTTAGTTGTTTCTTCTATAAAAGATATTTTTATGCCCGCAGCGATTGAAATGAGCAAGTGCGAACTAGTTAAAAAAGGAGATATTTCTTCAAGCAATGCTTTTATATCCTGCGGTTTTACCGCAAGTATTATTACGGAGCATTTTTTTGCCAAATCTTTATTGTCTTTTGCAAAACTGATTTGGGAATATTTTCGTTTGAGGGTTCTTAACCGAGTTTCCTGTTTTTCGCTTACGAATATATTTTGTTTTTTAAATATGTTTTTACTTATTAGTCCGTAAAGCAGCGCTTCTCCCATATTTCCGCAACCGATTATGCCGATTTTTTTATTTATCAAATCCTGCCTCCTTTTATAAGTCGAATTTTATCATCCCTGAATTGTTCTATCAATTGTTGCTTTTGATATAATTTAATCGAAGCGCAGAAATCCACGGGCTTTAGACCGTGGATGAATGTGCAAAGATTATTCCGACGAGTGTTGGGAAATTGTCGAGAGAGAATTTCCCAACATCTTACGAGTCGGAATCATACAGGGAAACTAGCCCATGGAGATTCATTAACCGATGAAAATAATTCTTGCGTCCGCATCTGCCCAAAGAGAAGAACTCTTAAAGACAATACTCAAGGAATTTAAGATTGTTTCTGCTGATATAGATGAAAATATTGCAAGTGAACAAACAGATGCCGTCAAAATTGCGGAAAAACTGGCTTTGTTGAAAGCCAAAAAGGTATCCGTTCAATATCCCGGAGCGCTTGTTATCGGTGCGGATACAGTTGTCGAATTAAACGACATTTTATACGGCAAGCCTGCCAGTGACGCTGAAGCGATAATGTTTTTGAAAAAATTCAGAGGAACCGTCCAGCAGGTTATTACGGGCGTGGCGATTTTATGCAAAGAAAAAAATATCCGCCTTATAGATTCGGAAACTACACTTGTTAAAATGCGAGATGATATCAGCGATGAAGAGATAGAAGATTATGTTAAAAGCGGGGATGGAAAAGATAAAGCAGGAGGATATGCGGTTCAAGAAAAGGGCGATAAATTTATAGAGTGGTTCAAAGGCGACCACTATAATATAGTGGGTTTTCCCGTAAGAACGGTTTATGCGATGCTAAAAGAAGCAAAAGAAAAATGGAATTTGGAAATTAATTTGACCCCGTGGATAGTACCAATATCAACGGGGTTGATATACAATAAAAAATAATGGCGGACAATAAATCAAAAGTTATCTATATCGGGCTTTTATTTTTGCTGTTTATAATCCCCCTCGGAAGACTTCCGATATCTTTTTCCGAATCCTTGAATTTGCCGCAACTGATAATCCTTTATACTGTTTTTTCGTTGTTTCTTTTTATTTGTTGGCTCATCCTCTCTCTGTTTAAAGAAAAAAATAATTTAGTCAAAAGCAACTTGCTGTATGCCCCGCTGGGGTTGTTTTTTTTGTGGGGCGCACTGTCATTAGCATGGACCGTAAGCCTTCCGGCGACTTTCACGCAAATTTTTCATTTTTCATTTTATCTGCCCGCTTTTTTTCTTGCTTTTAATGCGATAGAAAATGACAAAAAGAGAGAAAAATTTCTTTGGGTATTGCTGTTTTCTGCCTTTTTTGTGGCAATCTATGCCGTCCATCAATATTTCTGGGGCTTGGAAGAAACCCGGCAATTTTTCCTTATTTATAAAACCGAAATACAGGTTGCTTCCCACAAAAATTTCATATCTCGGCTTTATACCGACAGGGCTTTTTCCACATTCCTGTATCCCAACACTTTGGCTACTTTTCTCATGCTCGTTTTGCCGTTTGCGGTTTTTTCTGCCATATTTTGTGACAACAAGAACGACGATGCAACACGTATTATTGCCAGGAGAGTGATTTTTTCGGCGTTATCTTTGCTTGTCCTTTTTGCGTTTGTTTTGACTTTTTCAAAAGGCGGGACGGTTGTTTTAATCCTTTCATGGTTGTTGTTTCTACTGTTTAAAGTTCCCAAGTCTAGAAAAATTATAGCTGTTGCCGGATTTGTTTTATTAATAAGTTTTATAATATTTGTTGCGTATAACGGCAATTATGTGGCGGATAAATTACAGCCGGTAAAAGATTCCTCGAGAGTGAGAATTGAATATTGGCGTGCAGCTTTGGAAATGTTCAAAGAAAAACCTTTGAATGGTTTTGGCTGGGGCAGCTTCGGCAGGGCTTACGCTAAGTATAAACTGCCTAAAGCCGAGGAAACCCAAGCGGTCCATAATAATTTTCTGCAGATAGGAACAGAACTCGGAATAATCGGATTTCTGATGTTTTTAAGCATTTTTATTTTTTATTTCATTGAAATCGATAAACGGATAAAAAATGCCGACAATCTTTCCCCGCTTCAGAAAGTTTTTGTCTACGGAGGATTTGTTTCGGTTTTATCTTTTGCATTGCATTCTTTGGGAGATTTCAGCTTTTATGTGTTCAGCGTCACATCTATATTTTTTATGATTATGGGTGTTTCTTTGTCCGTATGTTCCAAAGAGGAAAAATTCAAAAATAAAAAATTGCTCTTTGCATCGTTGTTTATTATATCGGGTTTTGTTATCACTCTGCTCTTCAGGATTTTCACCGCTGAAGCACATTATTTGAAAGCCATGAATTCTAAAGATATAAATGAAGTCATAGAAGAATTAGAATTTTCTACCCGCTCTTGGACTTTTGGCGAAGACGAATACAGAATGAGTTATCACTATTTATTAAGTCAAATGTATAAACAGAAAATGATTCAGGAAAGAAAGGATTTTTCGGATGAAATATTAGGACAATTGCAGCAGGCAGTTAAGTATGATAAATGCCGTTCTCTTTATTGGAGAGAATTGGCATTGATGACAAGTTTGCTGAGAAATGACAAAGACAAATCGGTAGAATATATGCAGCGGGCAATTTCTCTTTATCCGACCTTAGGGGAAAACTATCTTGTCTTTGGAGATATATATATGATTTTCGGGGAAAAAGAAAAAGCATCCAAACAGTATAAAATAGCTTATGAATACAACCCGAGTCTAAAAGAGAAGATAAATGAAAGAATAAGGGAATCCGAATAAAGTATTGCAAGAAAGGAGCAATTCTGATTTAATTGGTTCGAGTAGGAGAATAAAATGAATAAAATACTTGTTGTTCATGGTCCGAACCTCGATCTTTTGGGTGAAAGAGAACCCGGCATTTACGGGAAAGACACTTTGGAAACCATAAATTCTCTCCTTAAAAAAGAAGCCCAAAAAAATAATGTGGAGCTCAAAGTTTTTCAATCGAATGGCGAAGGCGATATCGTAAATTTTTTGAGAGACAACAGAAAATGGGCCGAAGGAATAATTTTAAATCCTGCGGCTTATACCCACACATCGGTCGCAATAAGAGATGCTGTTAAAGCTCTGAATATACCTACTGTGGAAGTCCATTTGTCGAATATTTATGCGCGCGAGGAATTCCGGCAGAAATCTCTTATCGCGCCGGTTGCCGTTGCGACAATATCCGGATTCGGGAAACAAAGTTATATTCTCGCGCTGTATGGCCTGTTAAATTTAATAAAAGATAAGGGGTAAAGATATGGCTAAATTATGGCAAAAAGATTATCGGCTCCTTAAAGAAATAGGGGAGTTTACCTCTGGTGAAGATTCTATGCTGGACAACGAGCTTGTAGAAGCTGATGTCCTTTCCAATATTGCGCATGTCGAAATGCTTAACTCAATCAGTATGTTAAGCGCTAAAGAAGCCGCTGAACTCAAGAAAGGCCTTAAAGAAATACTTAAACTCCATAAAGAAGGTAATTTCAAAATTCACTGCAGCGAAGAGGATGTGCATACGGCTATAGAAAACTACTTGACCAAGAAATACGGCGATGTGGGGCAAAAAATTCACGTGGGACGTTCAAGAAACGACCAGGTGATTTCGGACTTGCGTATCTATTCCAAAGCCAAATTACTTCTTTTGGGAGAGCCGCTCTTGGATTTAATCGAAACATTATTGAAATTTGCGGAAAAAAGCAAAGATGTCCCGATGGTCGGATATACGCATTCCCGCAAAGCAATGCCATCGTCCGTAGGATTATGGGCCGGCGCTTTTGTGGAATCATTAGTTGATGACTTAAGGCTTTTGAGGACAGCTTATATTCTGAATAACAGGTCTCCTCTGGGTTCGGCTGCATCTTACGGCGTTGACCTTGAAATAAACAGAGAACTTTTAAGGGAACTTTTGGGCTTCGAAAAAATACAAAACAATCTGCTTTATGTTAATAATTCCAGGGGAAAAATCGAATCAATCATACTTTTTGCTTTGACTCAGGTTATGCTTGATTTAGCTAAATTGTCGGAGGACATCATCCTTTTCACAAGAGAAGAGTTCGGGTATTTCACACTACCTAACGAAGTGCTTTTGGGCTCTTCGATTATGCCGCAAAAGAAAAATCCCGACGTCTTGGAACAAATCAGAGCAAGGTATGTGCAGGTTGAATCCGGACTTTTTATGGTCCTCAACATTCTCAAAGGTTTACCGTCCGGCTATAACGGTGATTTACAACTCACCAAAGAGCCGCTTATTAGAGGTTTCAAAATAACCGAACTCTCATTGAAAGTTATGGATATAATTATAAGTAAACTGAAAATAAACGAATCAAATCTTATAAAAGGGTTCAGTAAAGAAGTATTTGCTGCCGACGAAGCCACAAGACTTGCAAAAGGCGAATTTTCTTCCCGAGTTAAATCTGCAAATAAAGGAGGGAAGAACAAATGAGAATAGAGACTACCAAACTTCCCAAAAAAAGAATCCCCTTCCGAAAAGCTTATAAAAAAGTCGCCAAAAATCTTAACCACATGATGATGTTTGAGCAAAACCCCTACTACAATATAAAAAGGAAAAGATACCAGGGGGCTACGGGCAACCTTGCTCTGCACGAAGCAAGAAAACAACTCGAGATTTACAGAAACCTCGTAAGACAGGAAAAAGAGAAACTGCGGGAAACCAAATTACGACTTCTCAAATAAGTTTATTCCTTTCTATTAAATCTTTTTTCTATTTCGTTCCAAGTAAATCTTATCATTACCGGCCTGCCGTGAGGACACCAGTTGTGATAGTCGGTTTGTCCCAGTTGTTTGACCAGAGAATTTATTTCTTCGCCCGTAAGATTGTCTCCTGCTTTTATAGCCGCTTTGCATGCTACTGTGGCAAGTATTTTTTCTGTGCGTTCTTCGACGGAAAATTTTTCTTCCATATTTTCCAGTTCTTCCGCAATATCCAAAATTATTACCGACGCAGATGTCTTTTTGATTATTGTGGGGAGGGAATGGACTATAAAAGTGTTTTGTCCGAACGGCTCTATCTTAAATCCTATTTTTTTGAGGTTCTCCAGATTTTCGGTTATGATGATTGTTTCGTTTTTGTTTAATTCGATTGTCTGCGGTATTAAAAGATTTTGGACTTCCACGGAGGATTTTCCTATTTCTTTTTTTAGTTTTTCGTAAAGGATTCTCTCGTGCGCGGCATGTTGGTCGAGCAGGAATATGCCTTCCGCGTCTTCGCCTAAAAGATAGGTGTTGTTAAGTTGTGTTTTTATGTTTAGTTTTTCTGAAGCAAGCAAATATTCCGTATCTTTTTCTTTTACTGAGGTTTTACCATAATTAAGGGAAATATTCTGCATTTCGGGAATTGACTTGCCGTTTATAAAACTTTTGGAATAAGGTATGTTTTTAAAGCTTGGTTTGCTAAAAAATACTTCCGGCAAAAGCTGGGCATTTTTCAGGCAATTCCTGACTCCTTCCGAAATTAGTTCGAAAATTTCCCGTTCTTTTTGAAACTTGATTATGTCTTTTGTGGGATGGACGTTTATGTCTGTTTCTTTCGGGTCTATGTTGAAAAAAATAAAAACCTGCGGTTGTCTCTCGTCGGGAATAACCGGCTGATATCCCTTTTTGCAAGCGGCGGCGATTAAAGGGCTGGAAACAGCGCGATTATTCACAAAAAGATATTGCAAACCCGCTTTTCTCCTGGCAAGAAAAGGTTTGCATATAAATCCGCTCGCTTCGAAAAGGTCATTTTTTATATTCAAAGGAATAAGTTCGCGGGCAAAATCCTTTCCCCAGAAATCTGTGATTTTGTCTAAATTATTATCTCTGGAGGGGCTATTGATAAGCAATTTCCCGTTATGAGATAACTGAAATGAAATTTTAGGATGTGCTAATGCTTCTCTTGTAACGGTGTTTAGTATGTGCCTTAACTCAATGCTATCGTTTCTCAGGAACTTTCTCCTTGCCGGGATGTGAAAGAAAAGGTTTCTGACCGTTACCGTAGTTCCTTCAGGGCTTGCTTGTTCGGTTATTTTCTTTATTTTTCCGTCTTCCGCTTCGACTAAAACTCCGATTGGCTCCTCTTTTGATTTGGTTGATATTGAAATTTGAGATATTGCGGCGATTGAAGGAAGCGCTTCGCCTCTAAATCCCAACGTATGAAGTTCTAAAAGGTCGCCAAATTCGCGGATTTTGCTCGTTGAATAGCGTTTCAAACATATTTCTGCGTCATCTTTTGTCATTCCCTCGCCGTCATCTTTTACTCTTACCAGTTTCTTTCCGCCTTCTTCGATATCAATGATTATTTTTTTGGCTCCAGCGTCAATAGAATTTTCCAATAGTTCTTTTACTACTGATGAGGGTCTTTCTATTACTTCGCCGGCGGCAATACGTTTTATAGTATCTTGCGAGGGAATTCTGATTTTACCCATGGTTGCACATTTTATCAGATAAGGAAATAATGGGAAAGGAGCTTTGCATAGCAACCTTGCGACATATGATATAATTTGACAAAATGATTAATTGGTTCAAAAAAGAAAAACAGGCAGTTTTAATATCAAATAGCGGCAGGGAATTCATTCTTGACCCGGAAATCCCCAATAAAATCGGTCGGGGTCATTCTGCCCATGTGTTTGTAGAAGACGACCTTGGCGTTTCGCGCCAAAATTCTGTAATTACTTGCGATAAACAAACCGACATATACTATATCGAAGATACAGACAGTAAACACGGCACTTATGTAAACGGCGAAAAAATAGAAGAAAAAAAACAGTTAAGTAGCGGCGATATAATCGGAATTGGAAAAGAGACGAAGTTTACATTTAACATACGTTAGGATTTTTTCCGGGTTTATCTTATTTCAATAAAATTAGTATGTTTACAAAACAAACACTGCTTGAACTCTGCACTTCTGTCAATGCCGATTTTGCGGAGATTCGAATAGTGGAATCCTCGTCCACTGGAATACAAATTCAAGACGGAAAGGCATCTAGACTCGGCTCGTTGAACGGTCTAGGAGCGGGAATACGGGTGCTAAAAAACGGCTCTTGGGGCTTTGTTTCCTGTGAAAATATTTCCGAAAAAGATTCAATTGCTTCCTCAATAAAAAACGCAAAAGTCCTTGCAACCTCTGCGGATAAAAAATGGACTGAAAAAAGAGCAATAGCGGGAATTAAACCTATACATGATGTCGTATCTTTTAAAGTGAAAATTGATCCCCGGCGGGTATCTTTTAAGGAAAAAATGGAAAGGATAAGAGAACTGGAAGCAAAAGCCAAAGAATATTCTGCGGATGTGGTAAATACCGTTTTGAATTATGGGGATTCGTATTTTAAAGAAATTATTGCCAATTCAGCGGGAACGTATATCGAGCAGGAAAAGATTCTGACGAGGGCTTCCTTATTTGTTACTGCTTATAAAAAGGGGGTCAGGCAGTCTTCACGCAAGTCTATTGCGGGGACCAAGGGTTTCGAAATAATAGATAAACTTACTCCTGAAAATTTTTCTTATAAGGTGTCTTCAAAGGCGGTTGAACTTCTCAGCGCAGAAAATCCCCCTTCCGGAAAATTTCCAGTTATATTATCGCCGGCGATAGTAGGGTTATTCACGCACGAAGCCGTGGGGCATAATGCCGAAGGCGATGCCGTAAAAAACGGCAATTCTATTTTTCAGGAAAAAATCGGGAAGCAGATTGCTTCTTCGGTTGTTTCTATGGCTGATGATCCCACTTTTGAAAATGCTTACGGTTTTTATGCTTATGACAACGAAGGCACTAAATCCGGCAAAACAATGATAATAGAAAACGGTATCTTAAAAAGTTTCCTCCATAATCTTGAGACCGCCGGTTTTTTCAACGTTGCTCCAACGGGAAATGCAAGAGCAGACGGCTACTCATCATTACCGATAGTCAGGATGAGCAATACATATATGCTGCCCGGAAAATCAAGTTTTGAGGAAATGTTGTCTAAAATAAAAAAGGGCATATTCGTTGAGGATGTGGGCTTCGGAGGATATGTTTTCCCGGAGAGGGGACAATTCATGTTTAATGCGAACTCTTCATATTTGATCGAAAATGGAAAGAAAACAAAGTTATTGAAAAATGTTTCTTTAGTCGGGCTTACTCTGGAAACATTACTCAATGTGGAAGAGGTCAGCAAAGAATTTGCTTTATCCGGTGAGGGTGGGATGTGCGGAAAAAGCGGGCAAAGTGCTCCCGTTGATGACGGCGGGCCTTATATAAAAATAAAAGAGATGTTGGTAGGAGGAAGGTGATAAATTAAATTCAAAAGTCAAAATGCAAAATGTAAAATGACAAATTAAAGTTCAAAATTAGGAACAGCATTCTTGATATTAGATACTATTAAAAACAACAACAAAACTTTGTTAACATCGAGTTTCTCTTTTTACATTTTTATATGTAATTTTAATATTTGATTTTCAAGATGGGGAGTATAAATTGAAAGATATAGAAAAATGGGCTATTAAGGCGTGCGAGCTTTTGAAAAAGAAGCCGATTGACCAGGCTGAAGTTTTTATCGTTAGTGGTAGTATTACCGATGTGGAGATAGAAAAAAATAAAATTTCTTCTTCGGCCATGCATTCTAATACGACTATTTCAATGCTGGCTTTTTGCAGGGGCGGAAGGGGTAAATATTCCACTACTGTTGATAGCGAAGGAGATATAGAAAAAGCGGTTAATATTGTTTCTGCTATTGCTGCCAGTGCTCATCCCGACCCGGATTTTAAAACTCTTCCATTTCCGTCAAAATATCCGAAAGCTGCAGATTTATTCGACGAAAAAATTGCCTCCTTAGAAAGAGAAAAACTTTTTAAATGGATTACCGGTGCTCTTGAAGAGGCGCTTATTGAGGAACCGGACATTATTATGTCGGGAGGAGTTAGTTTAAGTTCGGGACAAGGTTTTTTGACAAATACCAATCTCGTTGCGGCTGG
>JAQURI010000016.1 GCA_028715665.1 Candidatus Ratteibacteria bacterium | reverse complement strand
CAAGTTAGGCTCTTTATCGGGAAGTTCCGTAAAATCCGTTTTTTCCTCATATTTATAATTTTTCTCCCTTTGTTTTACTTTCCACCAAATCGGGAGGATTTCTGTAGAATCGCAAATAACAAGAGTGGAATACTCATTCTTTATTTTAAAAAGGAAATCCGCTAATCCTACGGTTTTTAATTCTGCGTTAAAAAGATAAGATTTTTGTCCGGAATGAGGTAGCGGAATTTCTTTGGAACTTATCGTTGAGAGGCCGCCTATTAAGCCTCTCCACCTAAGGGAGAGTTCCAATTTCTCGGTGTTTTCTTCTGCAAATGCAGAAAGAGCAACCAGCAAAATCAAAAAGATAACAACCAAAAGACAAAATTTACTCTTCATTAGCTTCCTCCTTTTTAAAAAGGATATGTTTCTTCCAAATTTTATCATTCCTTTTGGGGTAGTCCAATCTATAATGAACGCCGCGTGACTCTGTCCGCATAAGGGCAGCTTTCACTATCAAAGAAGCCACCGTAAGCATATTTTGCAGTTCCCATCCTTTGGGCGAAGAGAATTCCCTGGCAAGGACATAATCCATCCAGAATTTTATTTTATCTTCCGCTTCTTTGAGTTTATCTTCTTTTCTTTCAATTCCCACATTTCTGGTCATATAACTTTTCAGAGAATTTTTAATGTCTTCAAGGTCAAGATTAAAAGGCAAATGAGCAGGATGGGTTTTGGGATAGACGGGTTTTTTAATTCGCTTTTTCTCGAGAGTTTCTCCTGCTTCTTTACCGGCTCTATAACCGAAAACCAATCCTTCCAGCAAAGAATTCGAAGCCAAACGGTTTGCTCCGTGGACCCCGGAGCACGAAACTTCTCCGCACGCAAAAAGCCCGTTTATAGATGTCCTGCCTTTCAAATCCGCTTTCACGCCGCCGATAGTATAATGGGCGGACGGGCGGACCGGAATAAGGCTTTTATTTACTTCTAAGCCGACTTTTTCGCATATGTTCACCAAATTCGGAAATCTCTTTTTAACTATCGAATAAGGCATATTTCTGACATCCAGATAGACATTGGGCGAATCGGTATTTTTCATTTCCTGGACAATCGCTCTTGAAACAATATCTCTAGGGGCTAAATCGCCGGAAGGGTGATATTTTTTCATAAATTCTTCGCCGAATTTATTTCTTAAAATCCCCCCCTCGCCTCTTACCGACTCGGAAATAAGCAAACGCGATGTTCCGGCAACATACAGTGCCGTAGGATGAAATTGTATGAATTCCATATCCTGCAACTCGCCGCCAGCCCTGTAAACCATAGCAATTCCGTCGCCTGTGGCTACAATATGGTTTGTAGTTTCTCTGTAAACCTGTCCCGCTCCGCCCGAGGCAAGAATTACTTTATCGGCAAAAACTGAAAACAACCCTTTCTTAGCGGTGAACATGCAGGCTCCAAAACATTTGTTGTCTTCCACAATCAAATCGACACAAAATGCATTCTCCAGAATTCTTATGTTTTTCGAGGAGTAAAAAGTTCTACTTTTAAAGCCGCAATGTAAATTATGAACACAAGAAATAAGGGTTTTTTCTATTTCTCTGCCCGTAGCATCGCCTTGAGCGTGTATTATCCTTTTGACGCTATGCCCCCCTTCTTTCGTAAAAAGAAAATTACCGTTTTCACTGTCAAAATCCGCGCCGATATCCACCAATTCTTTTACTCTTTTGGGGCCTTCTTTAACAAGGACATCAACCGCCCCTTTACTGCACAATCCGTTGCCTACTTCTAATGTGTCGGATATATGCTGTGCATATGTGTCATGCTCAGAAAGCACCACAGCAACTCCGCCCTGAGCTTCGTTGGTATTGCAATCGAAAAGTTTCTTCTTTGTCGCTACCATTACTTTCCCGTATCGAGATGCAACTAATGCCGCTTCAAGTCCCGCTACACCGCTGCCTATCACAAGAAAATCGGTAGTGATATCTTCTGCTTTCAATCTTTTGGGGTCAATTAAAGTTTCCATAGTTAATTTAAAGAATAACGGGGAAATACGGTAGAAATATATAAAAACAAAAGTTTGAAATATATAGAAATACATTGTCTATCTACCATGTATATCCATATATCTCTATATATATCCATTGTATTTCGGTATCTCCGATTATCAGATAACGGCTTTTTTAATATAAACAGGCAGTTTCGGGAAATTTTTTAGATGTTCCTGTCTTTCCGAACGCAGTTGTAAAACGGCTTTTTTTATATCATCCGCACCGTAAAAATTTTCAGCTTTATACTTGTCCAAATTTACATTTTCCTTCGCCTTGGGAACGAGAACCTGCCAATAGCGGGTTTTCTCCCATTTGACATCCTGCTTGAAAATAGATTTGCATATATGCAAAATATCTTCTGGGTCTATCTTTTTGGGCCTTGCTTTTCTTTTTCTTTTAAATTCTTTACCTGCCAATTCCCCGATACTCCCCGTATTTATTAAATAAGTTTCAGCTTTTTGCTTGTTATTTTCCAGAAAATTCAGGAATCCCCCGACCTCTTCTTCAGCGCTTCCAATCAAATAGGGGTTACTTGCCGGTTCTCCAATAATTTTATTATCCTCAACCGATTCCCCTAATATGAAAACGGATGCTGCTTGTCTGGGCTCGAGTTTGGAAACCGGCGGGACTACGGAATTAAATTTTGCCATAATGAATACTTTAATACTGTCCAATTTTTCTATTGAAGATACATTGATATTTTCCGAATCCACAGGATTTCCGTTCGCTAAAACGGCGGGACTTGACCGAATTAAATCCCGCATTTGAATAAGCGCTTTGCCGTTATCGGTAATTGTGCTATCCTGAAAATCTAATCTGCCCTGATGGTCTATAACGACGTTTTCGAAATTTGTTTTTCTGTTAAGTGCCGCTCTATAAAGGAAACTATGCAAGCGAGATTCCAACCCTTGAACTTTTACAGCAAATATTTTCTCGGCGCCGAGAACTTGGTTATATTTTCTTACGAATAAAACGCCGTCCTGCAAAAGTTTTACATCTTCCCCTTTTCCGCTTAAGGAAAAATTATCGGTCAAATAAAGTGTTTTATCAATCCGGGAAGGCCCTATAAAAAGCGCCGCGTGATTCTTGAACTTTTTTTCTCTGCTGTCGTAACAGGTAATAATCTTGCTGGCGCCGTAAACGGCCTGCATGCCGTTAGTTTTGGCAAAATACATTGCCATCCTGAGGAAACTGCCCCTTATATCTTCGAAATAATCGCTGCCCAGGACATAGGTTATACCCAATTCAGGAAAAACAATTATTTGCCTCTGTGAAGCGGGCCATTCGGGAATGCATACAAGATGAAGCTTCAAAGCGCGTCTTTTCTGAGCAGGGAATACGGACTGTCCCCAAAGGAAAGGCAACCTAATACTTTCTTTTTTATAAAGCGACGTAAACAATGCGCAATGCAAATTAAAATCGTCGTTATTGCACATCCTTTTTTCTACGCATGCAAAAGGCACCTTTTTTGCATAATGGTGGATTTTTGCAAGTGTCGAGGGAAGTTCCCTTAAAATGCGACTTTGAGCAGCATTGGGATTTTTCTGCAAAACGTCTTTGCCGCCGACATAAATAGTCAAGGGTAAAGATGAAGATTGAACATTTGAGGTGAAAACCAGACTGCCGTGTTGGGTCCTAATTCCATAGTTAGCGGCAAATTCTTCTAATTCATAGTCATCTATATGTCTTAAATTTGGCTGATAATAAAATTTTCTAATCTCATTTGCCGCTACATGTAGAACTTTATTTAGTTCCATTGAATTGAGGTGCAGTATATCATTATTAGGTCTTTACTGTCAACCCTGTTAGAGATAAGAAATGCCTTTCGGCATTTATGTATTCATGAAATTTCACATCTCAAATATGGCTAATTTTATGATTATGCATTGGCCAAGTTTTTGACAGATTGACGTCCCTAACGGGATCAACATTACGTAAATTAAAAGGGTTCCCGGCAATATCATTTTCATTCTGTTGAATTATCGGGCATTTTAAGTTAAAATTTCGGCGAATACGAAAATCACGAATTCTAAATTAAGAGGTGAAAAAATCTTTAATTTTAAAAAAATCGCTCTTTTAGGAGCTAAAGTAGCTGAAGAGAAAAAAGCAAAAGATATAGTAATCCTTGATTTGCAGCCCCTTACCGTTTTGACAGACTACTTTGTGATTCTTTCCTGTGAAAGTCAAGTTCAAATCAAAACCGTCGCCGAGGCGATAATTGACGTCCTCTCCAAAAAAGGAATTGAATCGCATCACATCGAAGGCACGCCCGAGAGCCGATGGATGCTTTTGGACTACAGCGGAATGATAGTCCACATTTTTCATGAGGAATTAAGAAACTATTATCAGCTGGAGAAAGTTTGGGGGGATGCAAAGGAAATAAACAGACGACACCCCGAGAAATTCAAAGAATTTCCGGGACTAAGTCCTCGGAATCTTTCCAAGATTCCAGAGGGGAGAACAGAAATCAGAAGACAGAAGAAACCTAAAATCTGACCTCTGTTATCTGTCATCTGACTTCTGAAAAGACCATGGAACCTCGAGAAGAAATAATAAATCAGCTAAAAGAACTTACAAACCTAAAGGAAATAAATTTAGAAACTCCGAAGGGGAATTTTGGAGATTATGCTTTTCCGTGCTTTGCTTTATCCAAAACTTCAAAGAAAAATCCCGCCCAAATCGCCAAAGACCTGGAAAGCAAAATAAAAGTTACGAATATTATCGAAAAAGTGCAAGCTGTAGGTCCGTATCTCAATTTCTTCCTGAATAGAAAGGTCATCGCAGAAACTATCCTTAAAAAAATCGCTAAAGAGAAAAATAAATTCGGCTCCGGAAAACATACAAAAGCGGGACACCACGTGGGATATCCCACTGCGGAGAAAATACTCGTGGAACATACAAGCATAAATCCGAATGCTTCTCCCCACATAGGAAGAGCGCGAAACGCCCTGCTGGGCGACTTTATAGTGCGGCTCCTGAAATTCCAGGGATACGAAGTCCAAACACATTATTTTGTAAATGATATCGGCAAGCAAATAGCCATGCTTGTTTTGGCTGCGGAAGGCAGGGAAAATATAACATTCAACGATTTATTGACGCTTTATATAAAGATAAACGAAAAGATAGAAAAAGAGCCCGAACTGGAAAAGGATGTTTTTGAACTATTGAATAAACTGGAACGCGGCGACGAAAAAACAAAGAAAAGATTCGCCGATATAGTTGACATTTGCGTAAAAGGGCAACTGGAAATTCTTTCGGAGCTGAACATAAAATACGACAAATTCGATTTCGAATCGGATTATCTATGGACGAAAAAAACCGAACGGGTTTTGGAAGAACTTAAAAAAACCGGCAGACTCTTTTTGGACGACGAACAAAGATATGTCCTCGACCAGAAAGAATTCAACCTGCCCATGGAAAGCCCGGTGCTTGTCTTGACAAGAGCGGACAAGACCAGTCTATATCCGCTTCGAGACCTCGCTTATCATATAGACAAAAAGAAAACCAAAAACATCCTCGTATTGGGCGAAGACCAGAAACTATATTTCCAGCAACTTAAATGCGCTTTGACTTTGCTTAATAAACCTGTTCCCATCCCCGTTTTCTACTCTTTCGTCCTTTTGGAAACGGGCAAAATGTCGACAAGAAAAGGCAATTTGGTTCTCTTGGAAGATTTCATGAGAGAAGCATTACAAAGAGAAACGGAAGAAATAAGAACGAGACATGACCGCATAAACGAAGAAGATGCAAAGAAAATAGCTTACGGAGCGATAAAGTATTCGATTTTAAAAGTTTCTCCGGAGCGCAATGTAATTTTCAGCTGGAAAGCCTTACAGTTTGAAGGAGATACCGGTCCGTACCTGCAATACGCTTGCGCGAGAATAAATTCCATTTTAAGAAAATACGATGAAAAAATAGACGAAAAGATAGATTTTTCTTTATTCAAAACCAACGAGGAAAACAATTTGATAAAAATGCTTGCTGATTTTGAGGGCATAATAGAAGAATCCGAAAGGACGCTGAAACCGACAATAATCGTCAATTACATCTACAGTTTAGCCCAAAGCTTTTCCAATTTCTATATAAAATGCCCGATTTTAAAAGCGGAGGAGAAATTAAAAAAGGCGCGGCTACTGTTGGCAAGTTCGGTCAAACAAGTCATTGAAACGGGGTTAAACATTTTAGGCATAGAAACACTGGAAAAGATGTGAAGCTCCACGATTCAAAGCTGTGCTTTGTACTATAAGATTTCGTGGAGCGAAACCCCGCATCGTTCCGAACCACCAATGGTTCGGAACTGGTGCGTGGGTAAATTCAACTTAAATCTTTTTTCAAATGGCAGAAGCAATCGATATTATAAATCTCGGGCTCAAAGATTATCGGCGGACATACAAAATTCAAAAAGAACTCGTCGCAAAAAGATTAAAAGGACAGATTCCGGACACGTTGCTCGTGGTAGAACATCCCCCCGTTTTTACAATCGGCAGAAGCGGCAGCAAAGAACACATTCTCGCTCCTTTAAAAAAAATACAACAAGAAGGGATAGAAATCATTGAAGTTGACAGGGGCGGCAACATTACTTATCACGGGCCGGGCCAAATAGTAGGTTACCCGATAATAGATTTAAAAAATTACGGCAAAGACATTCATATTTATCTCAGAATGCTTGAAAAAGTTCTCATAAAATTACTGAAAGAACTCGGAATAAAGGCAAAAAGAATAAAAGGAATGACCGGGGTATGGGTTCATCCCGTTAGAAATAGTCCAGTAAACAATGCAACAAACATCCCCGCTGTTTTCTTACGAAAACAAAACGCGGGGATTGCCTCTAACGAGGCAAAAAAAATCGCATCTATCGGCATAGCGGTAAGCAAATGGATTGCTTATCACGGATTTGCTTTGAATGTAGAACCGAACATGGAACATTTCAAAATGATTAACTCCTGCGGTCTCGGAAAAGAAGTCACTTCCATGAAAGAACAATTGGGAAACCGATGCCCATCAAAAAAACAAATAGAAGAAAAATTAACGGAAATTTTTATAGAATTTCTCAAGTAGTATAGTATAATTACTTATTATGAGCGAAAAAAAGTTAAACCTGGATGACTTCCTCGACATAATGCTAAAAGAAAATGCTTCCGACCTTTATTTTAAAGTAGGCAGCGTCCCTCATATAAGAACAAGCAGAGGTGTCCAGCCCATATCGGAAAGAAAAATCTCCTCGGAAGATATGAAATCCATATCGCAGACGATAATGAATGATGCCAACAGAGAGGTCTTCAACAAACACAAAGAACTGGATTTGGCATATAGTTCCGACAAATGCGGAAGGTTTAGGATAAATATATTCGTTCAACAAGGCGAAATCGGTATGGTTTTCAGGGAAGTAAAGAAGAAAATATCAACGTTCAAAGAACTAAATCTCCCCGAAGAGCCGCTAAAAAAGCTTTCAATGGAGCCCCGGGGATTGGTATTAGTTACGGGTCCCGCGGGATGCGGAAAATCCACAACGCTTGCCTCAATGATAGAATTCATAAACCAAAATAAAGAGTCCCATATCATTACGATAGAAGACCCTATAGAATTTTTGCACGAAGATAAAAAATCGCTAATCAACCAAAGGGAGATTGGGACCGATACTAATTCTTTTTTCTCCGCTTTAAAACATGTCATAAGACAAAGCCCGGACGTTATACTTATCGGCGAAATGCGAGATACCCCGACAGCCGAAGCCGCAATAATGGCAGCCGAAACGGGACATCTTGTTTTGTCCACATTGCATACTATTGACGCGCCCGCAACTATAGAAAGAATATTGAATTTCTTCCCGCCGCACATACAGCAACAGATGAGAACTCAACTTGCTTATATTTTAAAAGGAGTAGTCTCTTTGAGGTTATTGACAACTTTGAAAGGCGAGAGAATTCCGGCTGTTTCGATTATGATACCGACTCCGACAATCCAGAAGTTAATTACTGAAGACAGACTCGTGGAGATACGGGAAGCAATGGAACAGGGAGAACTTTTCGGAATGCAGACATTTACTCAGGTGCTCCTTAAGTTCCACAAAGAAGGCAAGATTTCGTATGACTATGCAATGCAAATGAGCGATGCTCCTACCGAATTTTCACTTAAAACAAAAGGTATTTTCAGAGGTACAAAAGAAGAAGAAATTCTGTAAAAACAAGGAGACATTAAATGGAAATAGCGGAACTTTTAAAAGAGGCAGTGCAAAAAAACGCTTCGGATTTGCATATTATCGCTAATGCTCCGCCGGTTTTCAGAATAAACGGCGAACTTGTAGTATCGGAAGAACATCCGCTAATGAAAGCGGAGGAAACCAAAAAGTTTATTTACGGATTTCTTTCTGATTCGCAAAAAATCGCATTCGAAGAAAAAAAAGAATTGGATTTTTCTTTAAACATTCCAAAAGTTACCAGATTCAGAGTAAATGTGCACATGCAAAGGGGCAATGTGGAAGCCGCTTTAAGAGTAGTGCCATTGAACATACCCGCCCTCGAAGAACTGAACCTGCCGGAAATAGTAAAAGAATTGATAAATAGGCCCAATGGCTTGATTATAGTTACCGGTCCCACGGGAATGGGAAAAACCACGACTTTAGCATCTATGGTAGATAGGATAAATCAGGAAAACAAATACTTAATAATAACGGTGGAAGACCCGATAGAATATATCCATACCAATAAACAGGGAGTGGTAAAACAAAGAGAAGTCGGTTCGGACACTTTAAGTTTTGCCAACGCCTTAAAATATACGTTGCGGCAAGACCCGGATGTTATAAGCGTAGGCGAAATGAGAGATTTGGAAACGATAGCAACCGCATTGACTGCGGCAGAAACGGGGCATTTGGTGCTGACTACACTACATACTCCCGACGCTCCGCAAACCATAGACCGTATAATCGACGTATTTCCGCCGTATCAACAGCAGCAAATAAAAATACAACTTTCGGGATGTCTGCAGGCAATAATATCTCAAGTGCTCCTGCCGCGGGCGGACAGAGAGGGAAGAATTCTCGCGACAGAAATATTAATCGCGACATCCGCAATACGCGCATTGATAAGGGAACAGAGAACGGAACAGATACCCTCGAGTATTCAAACCGGCGCACAATTCGGCATGCAGAGCATGGATAAATGCTTAAAAGAACTCTATCAGAAAGGGTTGATTAGTTATGAAACGGCAATTTCTCAAGCTAAAAACCCGCTGGATTTTAAGAAAATGTAATTTAAAATAGTCTAGAGTTTAGTGTTTATAGTTGAGAGAAAGTTCTTTCTCTAAACACTAAGCTCTCAACTCTAAACTAAAAAATGATTGAATCGAAGAGAATTTCCAATCTGCCCCCGTACATATTCGCGAGGTTAAACAAATTAAAAATCGAGGCGAGAAAAGAGGGCAGGGATATAATCGATTTGGGTATGGGTAATCCCGACCAGCCGCCTGCTCCCAAAATAATAGAAAAATTAATACAGACCGCTCAAAATCCCAGAGTCCACGGGTATTCTTCTTCTAAAGGTATTCCGAATCTAAGAAAAGCCATTACAAGAAGATACAAAGCCCAATATGACGTAGACATAGACCCCGAAACGGAGGTTGTAGTCACAATAGGCGTTAAAGAGGGTTTTTCCCATCTTCTTCTGTCCGTATTGGATGAAGGCGACAACATAATATTACCTACGCCTACATATCCTTCTCACATCTATCACACCGTTATAGCTGGCGGTAATTTAATAACCGTTCCTTTGCTTGACGAGAATTCGTTCATCCCGAAACTGGAAGACGCTATAAAAAATGCGCATAAAAAACCCAAACTTCTCGTGATTTCTTTTCCAAATAATCCTACTACTATGGTGGTTTCGCTGGAATTTTTCAACGATATAGTTGAATTTGCCAAAAAGCACGAAATAACCGTAATCCATGATTTCGCATATGCCGATATGGGTTTTGACGGCTATAAAGCTCCTTCCTTCTTACAAGCAAAAGACGCGAAAAAGGTAGGGGCGGAATTCTATTCTCTCTCCAAAACATATAACATGGCGGGATGGAGAATCGGGTTTTTAGTGGGGAGAGCAGATATCGTCTCAGCCCTTACAAAAATTAAAAGTTACTATGATTATGGCCTTTTTACGCCTGTCCAGGTGGCGTCAATCCAGGCCCTCGACGGACCGCAGGATTATGTCGAAAAAACCATGGAAGAATATAAAAGAAGAAGAGACGTCTTCATTAGGGGACTTGACAGCATGGGTTGGCATATAGAAACACCCAAAGCCACAATGTACATTTGGGCGCCCATACCGGAAAAATTCAAGAAAGAAGGTTCCTTGAATTTTTCGGTCCGTATTTTGAAGGAAGCAGACGTAGTTTGTTCGCCCGGAGCTGGGTTCGGCGATAACGGCGAAGGATTTTTAAGGTTTGCTCTGGTAGAAAACGAACACAGAATAAAACAGGCAATAAGAGGAATTAAGAAGGTAATACAAGGATAATAAAAAGTCAAAACGCAAAACGTAAAAGTAAAAACTCAACATGAAAAATATTATAACTGATAAAGACGTGGAATATGTGGCAAAATTATCGCGTCTAAAATTGAAAGAGGACGAGAAACATAAATTTACGGAACAATTAAACAACATCTTTAAGTATATTGAAAAACTCAACGAACTGGACATATCGAAAGTAGAGCCGACTTCACATGCCATTGCCCTGCAAAATGTTACGAGAAAAGACATTTTTAAACCATCCGTTTCAATTGAAGATGCGCTTAAAAACGCTCCGGATAAAGAGCAAGGATACTTCAGGGTGCCGGCAATAATAGAATAAAAAAGGAAAAACGGTAGATATATTTATTATAGAAATACAGTGGATATGCATGGAAATACTTAGCATACAAACAATATATTTCAAAAAATGTTTTAAATTATGGAATTATATAAACTGACCGCGCACGAACTTCATAAACTGCTTTCGGAGAAAAAAATTTCTTCGCTTGAAATCACCGAGAGTATTTACGGGCGCATAGAAAAATTAGATAAAAATATAAATTCTTACATTACGCTCGCCAAAGAATCTGCTCTGCAACAAGCCCGCAAAGCGGACAAGAAAATAAGTGCCGGCGGAAAAATAGGACCGTTGTCGGGCATACCGGTCTCGATAAAAGACGTTATCTCGACAAAAAATATCAAAACGACATGCGGCTCGAGAATGCTTGAGAATTACATCCCGATTTTTGATGCCACGGTTATAGAAAAGTTCAAAAGAGAAAACACCGTAATTTTGGGCAAAACCAATATGGACGAATTCGCAATGGGTTCTTCAACGGAAAATTCCGCATACGGAGCGTGTAGAAATCCGTGGGATACTTCGACCATACCGGGCGGCTCTTCGGGCGGCTCCGCGGCCTGCGTAGCGGCTGACCTTGCGATTATGTCTTTGGGTTCGGACACGGGCGGCTCCGTGCGCCAGCCCGCGAGTATGTGCGGTGTCGTGGGATTAAAACCAACATACGGCAGGGTCTCGCGATATGGGCTTTTGGCGTTTGCATCCTCTTTGGACCAAATCGGCACGTTCACGAAAGATGTCGAAGATACTGCGATTCTTCTTAATATAATTGCAGGGCATGACCCGTTGGATTCCACTTCCGTCGCAAAAGAAGTTCCCGACTACACGAAAAGTTTGAAAAACGATGCTAAAAAGTTGAAGATAGGCGTCCCAAAAGAATATTTCGCAGAAGGGATACATCAAGAAGTCAAAAAATCAATTCAAAATGCAGTAGAAACTTTCAAAAAATTAGGTGCCGAAATCATGGAAATTTCTCTGCCTCATACGGAATATGCAGTGGCAACTTTCTATATTATCGCGCCTGCGGAAGCCAGCTCCAACCTTGCCCGCTACGTCGGAGTCAATTTCGGGCACAGAACAAGAGACAAGGGAATTGGCAATATTGTCGATATGTACGAGAAAACGCGGGACGAAGGATTCGGCAACGAAGTAAAGAGAAGGATAATGCTGGGAACTTACGCATTATCTTCTGGATACTACGAAGCGTATTATTTGAAGGCGTCAAAGGTAAGAACTTTGATAAAAAAGGATTTTGACGAAGCATTCCATAAATGTGATGTTATACTTACGCCTGTTTCCCCTACTCCGGCATTTAAAATAGGAGAAAAAATTTCCGACCCGTTACAGATGTATCTTTCCGATATATTCACTATACCTATTAATTTAGCGGGACTTCCGGCAATTTCAATTCCCTGCGGATTCTCGAATAAAGGACTGCCTATCGGGCTTCAGATCATCGGAAAGCCTTTCGATGAGGAAAAGATATTGCAAACAGCTTACACATTTGAACAGAATACAGAATTTCACAAAAAGAAACCAAAAATAGATTAGTGTAGAGTTTAGAGAACTTAGTTTAGAGAAATAATTCTCTAAACATTAAACTCTCAACTATAAACTTTAATATGACATACGAACCTATAATCGGGCTTGAAATACATTCGGAACTTGCGACTGCGACGAAACTTTTTTGCTCCTGTCCCACAAAATTCGGCGCGCCCGCAAATTCTCAAGTTTGCCCCATATGCATGGGGCATCCGGGCACGCTGCCAGTGGTAAACGAAAAAGCCGTTGAATATATGGTCAGGACGGCACTTGCGCTCAACTGCAAAATAGCCGAAATTACGACGTTTGACAGGAAGAATTATTATTATCCCGACCTTCCCAAGAATTATCAGGTCTCACAGCAATATCATCCTTTCGGAAAAGACGGCTTTTTAGAAATAAAAACGGGAAACGGGGCAAAAAGAATCGGGCTAGACAACATTCATTTGGAGGAAGACGCGGGCAAAAATGTCCACCCCGAAGGAAAATCAGTTTCTTTCGTTGATATCAATCGTGCAGGTATTCCTCTTGTTGAAATCGTTACAAAACCCGATTTAAGAGATGTGGAAGAAGTGGAAATTTTCATGAACGATTTAAGGAATATACTGCTTTACACAGGGGTTTCAGACTGCAAAATGCAGGAAGGCTCGTTGAGGTTCGAAGCGAATATTTCAGTTAGGGAGAGGGGACAAAACTACATGCCTCCCAGAGTGGAAATAAAAAACCTAAATTCTTTCAAAATAGTCTTGTCTGCGGTAAAACACGAAATTGGAAGACAGATGAAAATGCTTGAAAAGAAAGAAACCGTTTTGCGGGAAACGCGGCTGTGGGATGACGAAAAACAAATAACACGACCAATGCGAAGCAAAGAAGAAGCGCACGACTACAGATATTTCCCCGAACCCGACCTGCCGCCGCTTTTTATTTCGCAGGAAGAAATAGAAAAAATCAAAAAGGAACTGCCGGAGCTTCCGAATGCGCGTAAAGAAAGATTTGCGGTTGACTACGGTTTGACCGAGTATGATTCTAATTTACTCACATCAAGTAAAGAAATGGCGGACTTTTTTGAAGAAAGTTTAAAGGTTTTTAATCAGCTTCACCCCGTTAGAAACAGTCCCGACATAGCATCGGGACGTACAATTTCTAACGGGGCAAAGGAAATCGCAAACTGGTTAATCGGTCCAGTTACGAGATACTTGAATGAACATAATATTAGTATAAAAGAAACAAAACTTACGCCGGAACTTTTAGTAGGCATAACTACGTATGTTCACGAAGGCATTATCAATCAAAATACCGCTAAAAATATTCTTCCTGAAATTCTGGAAAAAGGTAAATCCCCCGAAGAACTAATAAAAGAAAAAGGGCTGACACAAGTAACCGATGAGGGAGAAATATCCAGAGCGGTAGACAAAGTCTTGCAGGCAAACCAGCAAGCTGTTAAAGATTTCCAAAACGGCAAAACAGAAACTCTCGGCTTTTTAGTCGGACAAGTGATGAAAATAACAAAGGGCAAAGCAAACCCCAAAATAGCGGGCGAATTGATAAAAAAAGGACTGAAAAACTTATAAACTTTGAGATACTATTGACAAAAATAAGCAATTGATGTATAAACGTAAAAACTGCAAAATAGTGAGATTGTTATAGATAACCGGGAAATTAAATATAATAAAAAAGAGGAGGTAGACAAATGATGGGAAGGTATAGGAAAGGTTTTACGGGCTTTACCTTGATTGAACTTTTGGTTGTTATCGCTATTATAGGAATTTTGGCGGCAATATTACTCCCGGCGCTTACCAGAGCACGAGAAAGCGCCAGACGTGCTGTCTGTCAAAATAACCTAAAACAGATCAGCCTTGCAATACACATGTTTGCCGGCGCTCATAACGAGAAATATCCGTTAGGAGACGTTAGCGGCGATGGTACTACCGATGTTACTCAGGGCACGGTAAAGGGGAGTTTTGCGCGCTTAAATCCCGACTATATCAGGGGCTACAAGGTCTACATCTGCCCAAGTAACCCCGTCAACATTGTGCCAGCCATCGATACTACGGCATTTTTACAAACTGCTACTAGTGGAACCGTCCAGGCTAGTACCTGTCATTATGCTTATTTTATGGGTTTGAATGAATCGGTAAGGGCTGATACGGTGATAGCTATGGATATGACATATGGCTATTATAATACTGGCGAACAAGTATATATTAATAATTTCAACCTATCCACCGCTTATCCCTCGTTCTTGTATGTTAACCACAATCTCGACGGTGTAAATGTTCTATATGCTTCCGGGGGAGTAAAATGGATTAAAAGCAGAAAAAGCGGCGCTGACTGGGTTCTCAACGAATGGGACATACCAAGTTATGACGCAACTTATTTCTTAAATCCTGATAATTAATAAAAAATGCGGAGGTTTCATCCTCTGAAGATATGACATGGAAGCAAATGTTTCAAAAAAGAAGGAGGTGAAGAAAAAATGATAAAAAGGTTTAAGAGTTCGCAAGCTAAAATCCGATGCGGATTTACGCTTGTCGAGCTGCTGGTTGTAGTGGCAATTATCGGCATTCTGGCTGCTATCATACTGCCGGCTTTGCAAAGAGCGAAGGAACTCGCAAGCAGAGCAACATGTTCAGCCAATCTTAAAGATATAGGTCTTGCCCTCCACATGTATGCGCAGGACAATAGCGAGCATCTCCCAAGCGGGAGAAATCCTCTTGAGACTGTCGAAAACACGAGGGTAACCAGCGCTTTGGCGCTTTTGTCTCCCAGTTACATAAGAGACTGGCGCACCTTTAACTGCCCCAGTAATACTGCGGTAACACCGGTTCCCGCAAATCCTGCAGATTGGGCAGCGCCTGCCGCTCCTTACGCCGCCGGTGAAGAGCAGGAAAACTGTTTTGCCAGACACATATGTCCGGGTGCATCGGCAAGGGCTCATTTATCCTATGCTATGCAATATCGGCTCACGTGGGCGCCGCTAACGCTAAGACTAACTAACCAAACAGGAGGAAAAATCGTAGCGATAATGATGGACAGGTCGAACATGGTAGGAGCAGGCACCAATCCTTATAGACTAGTTTCTTACCGCGTTCTAAACCAGGGGGTATACTGGATTAATTTGGACGCCGCCCCAGGCGGTTCGTTAGCTCAAGCAAACAGACTTTGGTTCGCCAATCACGGCAAAACCGAGGGAAGCAATGTATGGTTTCTGGACGGCGCTGTGAAATGGGTCCCTCATATGCAGTTGACTTCCAAGACAGATACCCGCAATTTCGACTGGGGTTTTAAAGTGTCGGAAGTTCCCACTTTGGGAGAATATCTTACCGGTATCTCCAACCCAGCTCAGTCGTTTATAAACTTTTACAATCCATACTAAAAGGAAATTGATACTCCGCATTTCATAAGCAAAAACCCCGCTGGAGAGAATCTCTCCAACGGGGTAAAATTTTGCAGAAACTATATCCGTTTGACTAAACAAGGGCGAGAAGATAAAATTATTCTCAATTTACGACCACCTTAATTATTTATATGCCTCATAAAAAGCTTTTAATACGAGACAACGAAGAAATTACCCCCGGTTATTTCCTCATGAAAATCCAATCCCCTGAAATAGCTAAAGATTCGTCTCCGGGACAATTCCTGCATATAAAATGTTCTGCAAGTAACCACTACTTATTACGCAGACCATTAAGCATACACCAAGTAATAGACGGAAAATATGTTGAAATTTTATACAAGATTGTCGGGAAAGGAACTGATTGGCTATCGAAAAGAAAAAGAGGAGAAAAACTTGACTGTATAGGTCCGCTGGGGAATGGATTTCGGTTAATTAAATCCGAAATTGTATTTGTAGCGGGAGGCATTGGAATTGCACCATTAATTTTTCTTGCAGAAAAAATAGCGAAAACCGATAGGCTTGCATCAATAACAGCATTTATTGGAGCCAAAACAAAAGATGAAATTCTCTGTGCCGATAAACTTAAAAAATTGAGGGCAACTGTTCATATTGCCACCGAAGACGGCAGCTTGGGTTACAAAGGGCTTGTAAGTAATCTGTTTAAAAATAATCTGTCATCTGTCGTCTGTCGTCTGTCGTCTGTCATTTACGCCTGCGGACCTAAAGGAATGCTTAAAGAAATTGCTCTTTTATCACAAAAGTATAAAATTCCCTGCCAGGTATCTTTCGAACAGTTCATGGGATGCGGAATAGGAATATGCAACGCATGCGTTATCAGAACAAAATACGGATATAAAAAAGTGTGCAAGGATGGGCCTGTCTTTGATACGGAAGAAATAGACTGGAGCAAAATATGAAGCCAGACCTTTCGGTTAAATTAGGAAATATAAAACTCAAAAATCCTATAATTCTTGCTTCAGGGACTTGCGGTTTCGGAGAAGAAATTTCGGATTTTCTCGACCTAAATAAAGTCGGCGCTTTAACCACTAAAACGATAACACTAAAACCAAAAGAAGGTAATCCCCCGCCCCGCATCGCAGAAGTTGAAAACGGCATTATTAACTCTATCGGGCTTGAAAATCCGGGGGTAAAAGTATTCATAAAAGAAAAACTTCCGTTTTTAAGAAAATTAAAAACACCTTTCTTTGTGAGTATATCCGGCGAAACGGAAGAAGAATTCGCCCACCTTGCGAAAATTTTAGATAAAGAAAAGGGGATTAGCGCAATTGAACTCAACCTCTCTTGCCCTAATTTAAAAAATAAAACCCTTTTCGGGCAGGACCCCAAAACAACCTATAATAT
>JAQURI010000015.1 GCA_028715665.1 Candidatus Ratteibacteria bacterium | reverse complement strand
TTTCTTCTTTTTCTTTGATCAGAGCAGCTATCTGTTCGTCTTTCTTCTGCTCCAATCCTATCGGTTCTTTTTTAGCTTTATTTTCGTGATGTATTTTGTCCATCGTTCTAACCGGTATTTTTTATTTTTCATCCTCTACCTTATAATCGGCGTCTATTACATCTCCCTCATTGTTCTTGGAACCGCCGCGTTGTTTGGACTGCTTGCTTTGCTGTTCTCCCTGCGCAGTGGTCTGCTGATAAAGCTCGGACGACACAGCATGCCATGTCTGGTTTAAATTTTCCGTAGCTTGATTAATTCCTTCCGCATCATCTCTGCTGACGGCGTCTTTTACTTGTTTTATCGCATCTTCCAGTTTTTTCTGTTGTTCGGGCTTTATTTTATCTTTGTTCTCTTTCAACATTTTTTCGGACTGATAAACGACCGTATCGGCTTTGTTTCTTGCTTCCGCTTTTTCTTTTTTCTTCTTGTCTTCCTCGGAATGCTGCTCCGCTTCTTTCACAAGGCGCTCCTTTTCCTGTTCGGAAAGGCCTCCTGAAGCTTGTATTTTTATGCTTTGTTCTTTTCCCGTTGCCCTGTCTTTTGCGGAAACATTCAATATGCCGTTTGCGTCTATATCGAAGGTCACTTCTATCTGCGGCACTCCTCTGGGAGCGGGCGGTATGCCCATAAGCTGGAATCTGCCGATGGTTTTGTTGTCTGAAGCCATTTCTCTTTCGCCCTGAAGAACATGGACCTCCACGGATGTTTGGCTGTCAGCCGCCGTTGTGAACATTTCGCTTTTTCTTGTGGGAATGGTCGTGTTTCTTGTAATTAGCGGAGTCCTCACTCCTCCCAAGGTTTCTATTCCCAAGGTCAGGGGCGTAACGTCCAATAACAGAATGTCTTTTACTTCGCCTTTTAAAACGCCGGCCTGAATTGCCGCACCAACGGCAACGACCTCGTCGGGATTAACTCCTTTGTGCGGTTCTTTTTTAAATAAATCTTTCACTAATTGCTGGACCTGGGGCATCCTTGTCTGACCGCCCACCAGAATGACTTCGTTGATGTTTTCCGGTTTTAATTTTGCGTCGGCAAGCGCACGTTTGCAGGGGGCAACCGTTTTTTCTATAAGGTCGTCCACCAATTTTTCAAGCTGCGCGCGCGTTAGTTTGATGCTTAAATGCTTCGGTCCTGAAGAATCCGCCGTGATAAACGGGAGATTTATTTCGGTTTCCAAAGAAGTAGAAAGTTCGCATTTTGCTTTTTCAGAGGCCTCTTTTAATCTCTGAAGAGCCATGGGGTCTTTACGCAGGTCTATCGCGTTATCTTTTTTGAATTCATCCGCCAGCCAATCCATAATTTTCTGGTCGAAATTGTCTCCGCCCAAATGCGTATCGCCGTTTGTGGCTTTTACTTCGAATACGCCCTCGCCTATTTCAAGGATAGACACATCGAATGTGCCGCCGCCCAGGTCATACACGACTATGGTTTCGGCTTTTTTCTTATCCAATCCATAAGCTAAGGAAGCGGCCGTCGGCTCGTTTATTATTCTTAAAACTTCAAGTCCGGCAATTTTGCCGGCGTCTTTTGTGGCCTGCCTTTGAGAATCATTGAAATAAGCAGGGACCGTTATGACTGCCTGAGTGATTTTTTCGCCGAGGTAACTTTCAGCGTCGTGTTTCATCTTTTGCAGTATCATCGCGGAGATTTCGGCTGGTTTGTATTTCTTGTCTGCCATAACGGCAACGGCATTTCCTTCCGAATCTTTTTCCACTTTATACCCGACTATATCGATTTCTTTGGGGACTTCGTTATATTTTCTTCCCATAAACCTTTTTATGGATGTGACGGTATTTTGAGGGTTGATTATTGCCTGCCTTTTGGCCGCAGAACCGACAAGCCTTTCCCGCGATTTTGTAATTGCCACCACCGACGGCGTAGTCCTTCCGCCTTCTACGTTAGCAATTACGACGGGCTTGCCGCCTTCCATAACAGCCATGCATGAATTCGTCGTCCCGAGGTCTATTCCTATTACTTTAGCCATTGATATTGCCTCCTTTAAAATATTTTCAAGTTAATTAATGTTTCTTGATTTTCAATATTAGGTTTAGAATAATATGCAAAGTTTGTGCCATAAAAATGGTTTAATAGCCAATAGTAGATAGTATATGGTAAAAAAACGATGTGCTATGGGGCTATTTAAAATTTTTTATTTTAAACTATCCGCCATTCACCATAAACCATACACTATTAACTATAAACTATCTTTTGGGACTATTTGACGCAGTTTTTATGGCTATGTAGGAAAACAGGGATTTTTTGACACACTGTTTGGTCTATGGTTTATAGTGTTTAAAGCCATTCACCATTAACTATAAACTATTTTAAGATAGTTTTCTATGGAGCGTTTTCCTGCTGATGCCGAGTATTTCGGCAGCTTTTGATTTATTGCCGCCGGCTTTCTTTAGAGCTTTGTTGATGACTATTTTTTCTATTTCGTCAAGATGCATAGTTCCTTTTATGTTGATGGTCCCATCAATTTCATTCTCTTTTTTCACATAAGAGGAAATCTCTTCGACCCCTATAATTTCTTTATTGGAAAGGACTACCATGGATTCGATGGCATTTTTAAGTTCTCTTACGTTTCCGCGCCAATCGTGGTTCTGTAAAAGCATAAGCGCTTTTGACGAAATTCCTTTTATCTTTTTTTTGTTCGCTTTGCTTGATTCTTTTATGAAAGAATGAACAAGAAGGGGGATATCGTCTCTTCTTTCTCTAAGCGGCGGGACCTCTATTTTTACGACATTCAGCCTCCAATAAAGGTCTTCGCGGAATTTGTTTTCCTTAATCAGTTTTTCTAAATCCTGATTTGTCGCCGCAATTATTCTCGTGTCGACTTTTATTGTTTTTGTCCCGCCTACTCTTTCAAATTGTCTTTCTTCCAGCACTCTCAGGAGTTTTACCTGCACGGACGGCGGGATTTCGCTGATTTCGTCCAAAAAGAGCGTTCCGCCGTTTGCCAATTCGAACCTGCCTTGTCTGGACTCCGTCGCACCGGTGAATGCCCCTTTCTCGTGTCCGAAGAGTTCGGACTCTATGACCCCCTTCGAGAGAGTGGAACATTGGACTGCAATGAAATTTTTATCTTTGCGGTTGCTTCTTTGATGGATAGCTTTAGCAATCAATTCTTTGCCGGTGCCGGATTCGCCGTGTATCAAAACGGTGGCTCTTGTTTGGGCCACCTGCGAAATCGTTTCGAAAACCTGCTTCATTTTTTTCGATTGCCCGATAATATTTTCGAAGGAATACCGCTGGCTGATTTCTTTTTTCAACGATTCATAATCTTCCTTAAGCTTTCTGTAAGAGAGCGCCCTCTGTATTACTATGGACAATTTTTCCAAATTCAACGGTTTCGTAAGATAGTCGTATGCTCCCAATTTCATGGCTTCCACGGCATTTTCAACCGTGCCGTAAGCAGTCAGGATTATCATCAAAGTCGAGGGAGAAATTTCCTGGGATTTTTTCAACACTTCTATCCCGCTCATTCCGGGCATTTTCATATCGGACAGAATAATATCCACTTTATTGCTTTTGAGATAATCGAGGGCGTCTTCTCCCTTTTCAAAAGCCGCGATATCGTATTTTGCCGCCTCTAAAATTTTTTTCAAACCTTCTTTGGTATTTTTATCGTCCTCTATTATCAATATATTTTGCCGCATAGTTTACACCCTTTATTTTTTCATTTTTGATTTAAGAGCGCGAATGTTTAAATTTGCATTGCACTTTGAATTCATGCGTTTTTGCCGGAAAGATCTCTGGTCTATCCTTTTCGCAGAAGGACCCTTTCTTAAAACTTCCATATTATTCCCTTTTATTTAAGTTCTATTATTTCCGCTTTCATTTTTTCGGTATCGAGAACAGCAACTGTGGATTTGCCGGTAAGCCACCCTCCGCATTCCCCGGGATTGACGATAAGGGGGTCTCCTTCCCTTATGTCTATTTTATGCGTATGTCCGTAAATTATGATATCGTATTTCTTGCTTTTGGCAACTTCCTCTACCAACGTCTCTCTGTGAAATAAGATTACTTTCCTGCCGTCTATTATCTCTTCATAAACATCGTCATATATTTCGCCGATGTCTTTAAACTTATCTTTTAAAAGTAATTTGTCGCCGTCGTTATTTCCAAATACGCCCGTAAATTTGCATTTTAAATTTACAAAAGGTTTAGCGGTAAAAGCGGATACAAAATCTCCCGCATGTAAAACATGGCTGACTTGATTTTGGTTAAATATTCCTACGGCCTTATTTAAATAAGGGACATTGTCATGAGAGTCCGACAAAATTCCTATGAGCATAGGTATTTACAGAGGGAAATTATTTTATATAGCCCTTATTGCCGTCTTTAATACTAGTGCTTGGAGCGGTCCTCGGCTTAAGCATCCTTCCCAAAGTGCCTTCGCCTCTTTCCAGTCTGTCGGTAATCGTCTCTATGTTCTCTATCGTTGCCTTAAGATGCGGTTCAATATCTTTAATCGTTTTCTTGGTTTCTTCTATGGTTGCTCTCAACTCTTTTACCGACTGCAAGGTCTCATTATAGAGGTCTTCTTCCACCACCAACTTGCCGATAGTGCCTTTGCCTTCTTCTATATTGGCAACTATTTTATTCAAATTGTCCGCGACTTCATTGAGAGAGGTAATAAGCTTCTGTATAGGTTCTCTATTCTCTTTTAAAATTTGGCGCGTTTCTTCCGAGGTCTGCAAAAAGGAATCGCTTAATTTTATTATTATTTCCCTGATTTCGCTCCATGCTTCCCCGAATTGGACCACGATATCTTCAAAAACAGGGGGGTCGAACCCTGCCACTATTTCTCCGGGAGCAATCGGTTTGGCCTTAGTCCTGCTGGGTGAAACGGCCACATATTTGCCTCCCATTACCGAAACTTGCGCAACGGTAATTCTTGAATCCCTTTCTATTTTTGTCCTTTCCTGAATCCAAAGTTTTACCAATATTCTTTCCCCTGTTTCTTCCAGTGAAGATACTTCTCCGACTTTCAGTCCTGCAAATCGCACATCGTCTCCCGCTTTTAAGCCCGATACATGGTTAAAAGTGACTATAAAATTATAGCCATGTCTGAAAGGGCGAATTTTCCCAAAAATAACGATGACCGCTATAGTAAGCAAAACAGTTACGACAAAGAATATCCCGACTTTTTTCTCATGCGATAATTTTGCCATTTTTAGTCCCTTTTAATTAACTACAAGTTAATAGTAGTTAATGTTGGTTAATAGCGGTTAATAAAGGTTGCTTTTAATAAATTTTCGTAACCATTATTAACCATTGTTAACTATTGTTAACCATTAATAACTAATTCGTTAACTTATCCTATTTTAATCGGACCCTCAATTCTACCATGAATAAACTGTTGAACGTAAGGGTTTTCGCTTTTCATGAATTTTTCTTTTTCGTTTATTTCCAGAATTTTTCCGTCATATAACAGCCCTACTCTGTCCGCTATTCTGTTTATGCAGTTAAGGTCGTGAGTAACGACTATGGAAGTAGCGCCCGTTAGCTCTTTTACATCCAAAATCAATTGGTTGATAGAATTGGCTATAATCGGGTCAAGCCCGCTCGTAGGTTCGTCGTAAAGAATTATTTGAGGGTCCATTACCAGCGCCCTTGCCAGCCCAACCCTTCTCCTCATTCCGCCGGACAGAGAATCGGGCATCTGGTCTTCTATATCCTTCAAACCCACCATTGCCAGTTTCTCTTTGACCTTCTGGCGTATTTTTTCTTCCGGAAGGTTTGTCCCTTCTTTCAGCGGCAATGCCACATTTTCTGCCACAGTAAGCGAATTAAGAAGCGCAGCCGTCTGAAACAGCATTCCAAAAAGCATCCGCCTAATTACGCTTATATCTTCTTCTTTAAGGGGAGCTATATCTATCGCGCCGATATAAATCTGACCGCTGTCGGGCTTCATGAGCCCTATCAGATGTTTTAACAATACGGATTTTCCGATACCGCTCTTGCCCAATATTCCGAGTGTTTCACCCTTCTTAATATCGAGGTCCAACTCGTCCAAAACTTTATTGCCGTTGAAACTTTTGGTCAATTTTTTTACTTTGATAGTGATTTCTTCTTCCATTTTAAAAATAAAATGTGATTACAGTGATTTTTAAGAGATTACACCGATTAAAGATTTATTTTCCCCACAAATAAATTTATTTCTAATGGAGATTGGTTTATCTGTGTAATCTCGTATTTTCTAATCTGTGTAATCATTCTTTAATTTTTTCAGTACAACATATGCGTTATAAAATAGTCCGAAACCAATATAAGCAAAAACGAATCTACAACGGACAGGGTGGTGGACTTTCCCACGCCCCTTGCTCCGCCTTCCGTCTTAAGCCCGTGATAACAAGCCATGGTCGCGATTATACCGCCGAAAACCACCGATTTTACGATGCCGTTTGCAAAATCTTTCAATGTGACAAAATCCACCATATGCCTTACATATTCGTATAATTTTATATTTAGTTGGACCCTGCCGATTAAAAAACCGCCGCTTATGCCCAAAACATCCGTCAAAATGGTAAGTAAAGGCAAAACTATTATTGCGGCAATAAAACGCGGCATGACCAAATACTTTATAGGGTCAATGGCCATGGAACGAAGCGCGTCCACTTCTTCGGAAACCTGCATTGTTCCTATTTCCGCCGTCATTGACGCACCCGCCCTGCCCGCAACGATAAGACCGGTAAGAACAGGCCCGAGTTCCCTTACCAAAGTGGCAGCGACACCCACGCCTAAAAATTCCTGCGCCTGGAATTTCAAAAGTTCATGTCCCGCCTGAAGTCCCATAACCATTCCCGTAAATATTGCCATAAGAGATACCATCGGCACCGAATCAACGCCTATATCGGCTATCTGCAGAATTATCCGTTTTGAGTTGCGATGGGCAAGTGTGGAGAAATAAAATGTCCGAAACAAGAGTATTATTACTTCTCCCGCTTTTTGGATTCCGCGCCAAAATGCGCTGTCTTTGCTATTGGTTGCCATCTTTGCCCGATTTTATAATTTTATCCAACTGTTCGATAAATTCTTCGACTTGAGTTTGCCCGGAGTCTATTTCGAGCAACTCTTCATAAGTTTGTTTTGCCCTCAAAAAATCCTGCATCTTAAAATAACAATTGCCGAGTCTCGACAAAATTCTAACATTTTTTTCTCCAAGTTGCACCGCTTTTTGATAATTTGCAACCGCTTCCTCACATTTGCCTTGAGAATAGTAAATTTCTCCAATGCCGGCATATCCTCCGCCAAAATCCGCAAGGTCAGGATTTATTTTCTTTTTCCGTTCCTGAATTTCGACGGCTTCCCGGTAATTTTCCAACGCTTTGTCCGCGTCCCCCAAATACATATACACGGCTCCGATATTACAATATGTCTTGGGTTCATACGGATTCAGCTTTAGAGAAATCCTCAATTGCTTTAACGCTTCCTCCGATTTACCCATTCTTAAATAAAGAGAACCCATATTGTAATTTATATCCGCATAGTTAGGCGCCAATGTTTCCAATTTTAAATATGTAGCCAGCGCTTCGTTTATTTTATTTATCGATGCATACGCAAAGGCAAGACGATAATAAGACCTTAAACTATGTCTATCCCAATAAATCGCTTTATTATACTCCCGAATAGTATCATTCCATTTATTTTGGTTCCTGAACATGATAGCATTTTTCAAATGGATGGAAGACCTTATCAGTTTAACCGGCCCGTTTGTGTATGCCATGCCCATCAATATCGCGACAGGAACAACAACCCACAATAGAATTTTATTCTTCGGAAATCCCCTATTGAAATAATCTTCTTCGCTTTGGACTTTAGAAATTTTGCATACCGCGCAAACCAATCCGAGAAAAAGATAAAAATAAATAGCTGAGGCTTCGAGACGCAAATTCATACAGGTAAGATTATGCACAAACAATGCTATCGCCCCGGCAATCAGGCCCGCATGAATCACATTTAATAAGTTTAGGGGTCGTTTATTAAAAACCCGTACCGCCTGAAACAGGATTATTCCCAAAAACAGAAGAAAGATTCCAAGCCCGATGAGCCCTATTTCACTTGTAAGCTGCAGAATTTCGTTATGCGCATGGTCGGTTGCATTCACGGAATGCAAATTCAAAAAATATTCGGGTATGCGAAATCGGGGATATACAATGATAAAAGTCCCCATCCCCCACCCCAAAAGCGGACGCGCCTGTATCATTCTTAATGTGCCGTGCCAAATATGGAGCCTTATTCCTATCGTGCCTTTCGTCATTTCGTCATTAAGATAAGATTTAATCCGGGGCATCTTTTGAAATAATATGCCGCTTCCGACGAATAATATAACGGCAAGACCTATAACAATATAAGTTTTCCATCTAAGTTTTAATATGCGGTTACCGAACAAAACCAATAAGGAAATAACGGAAACTGCCAATGCCAACCATGCGCCGCGCGAACTCAAAACATACAAAAGGAAAATTGTCGTTACGGTCAAGATGAACAGCAACGAAGAAATTAAAAAATTTTTACGCAAAAAATTATATATGCATAGCAAAAGCACAACCGGAAGGACCGTAACAAGATATGCCGAAAAAAAGTTGGGATTTCCGAAAGTGGAAATTATCACGGGGTTTCTATTATGAAAATAGTCGAATACCCCGTGGACCGAAAGCCCCGCAAAAACTATCACTATAAAAAACACCGTCAGCAATAAGTCCTTCTCTCTTTTTAAAAGATTCACGACGGCAAAATACAGGGCAAAACAAGTCAAAAGGCGGCTTAATTCGGTTACGCTCGCATATCTATAACTGGAATAAAAAAGATTTATTACAAGCCATATAGTCAAGGTTCCCAAAGCGATAAAAGCGGGGTCTTTGTATATGGATATTTTCCCCTTTTCAAAAATTTGATAAAGCCATAAGACAAAAATAATTATCAGAAGAAACTGCGCAATGGCAAGTTTGATAAGAACGTAATTGAACGCCTGCGGCATCATCACAAGCGCAGTGGAACAGGCGATAAGTATTATTATCGCGACATAAATATTGCCGAAAATATCGGGGGGGACATAAACAGCATTTCCGACCGCCGATTTTATTTTTTTAGATTTTTTCATTTTCGACAATTATACTCAAGCCGTCAGGAAATGTCATTTTCTGGCGGTTTACCACGAGTCTGTTTATAAAAATAAATTTTTGCCTCTCCGTATTTTCTCTCGTCCACAACAGATAAATTATCAACGCAAAGAGGCAGTTTCGTTTTATGATGAACTCTTACTATAATCAAACCGTCAGGTTCAACAAGCGATAAAAAAGAAGGATGTTTCAATGTCTTAAAAGCAAAATCCGTATTATAAGGCGGGTCTATGAATACTACCGAAAAAGTTTTTCCCGTTTTTTCCATATATTCGATTGCTTTTTCGAAATCCCTGCTTAAGACCTCTATTTTTTGAGCAAGTTGAAGTTTCTGCGCGTTTTCCCTGATTAGTTTGATATTCTCATAGCTTTTATCCACAAACGTGACGCTTTCCGCCCCTCTGGACAGCGCTTCAAAACCAAATATTCCCGTGCCTGCAAACATATCTAAAACCCGGGCGTCTATCACCCTATCGAATAATATGGAAAAAACAGCATTTTTGATTTTATCGGTAATAGGCCTGAGTGACGGCACATGTTTGGCACATTTCAATACTCGCCCTTTGTTTGCTCCGCTTGATATTCGCATGATTTTTCATTTTACACTATCATCTTTGAAAAAGAAAAAACTCAATAGTGAAGCTCCACCGCCTTACAGCGGTGGCTTCTCTTTTTTCGGGATTCCACTGTGGAGCGGAACCCCGCACCGAAAGCCATTCATCCACGCCCTCACAGGCGTGGCTTTCTGGTGCGTGGGTAAAAAGGCAAAATTTAAATAACCCCTGCAACGTAAACCATCGGGAAAATTTCCCCCCCGAGGAATTCGGAGAATTCCCGGGACTAAGTCCTCGGAATTTTTAAAAAATTCCAGAGGGCGAAGGGATATTTTCCCGATACTCTGCGGGGTAATCGTCACGCATTCATCCCCGTCTTGAAAAACGGGGATTTCTGCGCTCCGATTAAAGAAGCATTTCTGTTTTACCTTTTTCGTTTTGACTTTTGACTTTCCTTGTTTGACTTTTACAATATCATGGGATAATCTACATTACGTAAAGGAGAGATTTATGAAGACAAAAGAACGTCGTTCAGGGAAAGAAAGAAGAAATCCAAAAGAGAGAAGAAAATTTTCCCGTCCGAGATGCCCGAGTTCGGAAAGAAGATGCGTTCAAGACAGAAGAATGGGAAGAGACAGAAGAAAATCCAAATAAACACACTCACCTTTCAAACATAACAAATCTCATGCGGGACTATCAGGTCATAATCATAGGAGCGGGCGCCGCAGGATTAATGTGCGCTTTGACTGCCGGACAAAGAGGCCGTAAAGTCCTGCTCTTAGACCATTCCGCTCAGGTCGGCAATAAAATCCTTATTTCGGGCGGAAAACGCTGCAATTTCACGAATCTCTGGGTCAGGGGAGAAAATTACATATCCGATAACCCGAAGTTCTGCAAATCCGCATTAAGCCGGTTTACTCCCGATATCTTTCTGTCATTACTTGAAAAACACGGCATATTTTATGACGAGAAAAAAGCAGGCCAACTTTTCTGTATGAGAGAAGCCCGGGAAATTGTAAATTTGCTACTGGAAGAATGCCGAATCGGCGCGGTTTCAATCCAGATTAACTGCGAAATAAAAAAAATAAAGAAAGAAAAAAAATTCCTTATAAGCGCCAGTTCCGGCGATTACACTTCGGATTCACTTGTCATTGCAACCGGCGGACTATCAATGCCTGAAACGGGCACTTCCGGTTTCGGATACGACATAGCCAAACAGTTCGGTTTGAACATTATCCCCACTCATCCCGGTTTAGTGCCTCTTATTTTTAATCGGAACGCAGAAATCCCCGTCTTTCAAAACGGGGATGAATGCGCGACGATTACCCCGCAGAGTATCGAAAAAATATCGAAGAAATTTTTTCGATGTCCTACGTCGCGGGGTTCATTCAACTTCTTCCGCGATTTAGCCGGCATATCCGTCAAAGCCACCGTAAGTTGCACAACCCCGCACCAGTCCGCCATAGATACAATGGCGAGACGATGCAGGGCAAGAAAAACTTTTCGCGAAGATATCCTTTTCACCCACAAAGGGCTAAGCGGTCCAGCAATACTTCAAATCTCAAACTATTGGAACAAAGGCGATGAGATTATCATCAATTTGCTTCCATATATTGATTTAGCCGAAAAAATAACAGAGTGGCAGAAACAAAAGCCAAAAGTGGAACTAAAAAATTTAATAAGCGAATTTTTGCCTAAACGCCTTGTCCAAAAATTTCTTAAGTTAAGTAAACCGGCTGTGCCCTGTACCGCGCATGGTACACGGGTAAACCAATATAACAAAAAAGAAATAGGCAAAATTGCGGAAATATTTCATAAATGGAAAATTATCCCCTCTGGCACCGAAGGCTACAAAGTAGCCGAAGTCACAAAAGGCGGAGTCGATACCAGAGAACTATCTTCCAAAACTTTCGAATGCCATAAAGTTAAAGGGCTTTATTTTATAGGCGAAGTTTTGGATGTTACGGGCGAACTGGGCGGTTATAATCTTCATTGGGCTTGGGCATCAGGTTACTCGGCCGGGCAATTCGTATAAATCCCATACCCCCGCCTGCCAATCCTGGCAGGCAGGAATACATTGGTATGGGGGTAAATGATTGACTTCTTATCTGTTAAGGGGTAACTTATTCAAAAAAGGAGGGCGGCATGAAAACTTTTTTAAATATTTTATGTGCGGTATTGTTTGTTTTAGCTTTTTCACGAAACGCTTTTGCTCTGGACGAAAAAGAAATGCGTTTAATAACGGTCACGGGCGATGCCGAAGTGAAAGTTGTGCCTGACGAAGTCATCCTTACTCTCGGAGTAGAAACCTCCAACAAAGATTTGAACGCCGCCAAAAATGAAAATGACCAGAAAGTAAAAAATATTGTCGACGTGGCCGAGAAAAACAGGATAGAAGACAAATATATACAAACCGATTATATCAGTATTGAGCCAAGATATACCGACCGATATACACAACAGGAATTCATCGGTTATTTTGTCCGAAAATCAATCGTTATCACATTAAAAGATATTTCAAAATTCGAAGATGTTCTGAGCAACTCCCTAAATGCCGGAGCAAATTATGTCCACGGCATCCAATTCCGCACGACGGAACTGCGTGAGTATAGAGACCAGGCGCGCGCACTTGCAATCAAAGCGGCGCAGGAGAAAGCCAACGACCTGGCCAAAGCGCTGGGACAAAAAGTCGGCAAACCCCATACAATCCGCGAAGACCAGGCAGGATGGTGGTCCTGGTATAACAACTGGTGGGGTTCTCGTTGGGGCGGAAATATGATGTCACAAAACATAGTACAAAATGCAGGCGGTACTTCGGAGACGGAAAGCACTATCGAATTAGGGCAAATCAATGTAAATGCCCGGATTACGGTCAGTTTTGAATTAGAATAGAACAAAAGAGGGGGGAGTTATGAATAAAAGACAGGTTCTTGATATTGTGCTTATTATTTTCGGGCTTTATTTTCTTATATATTTCGTCCAGTCTATGATATCTACAACTTGGTATTTTTTCTTTAGTCCAAAAGATGAGTTTATGAGAAAAGGAGTTTATATCTTAATGATGTGGGTATATTTATTAATTCCTCTTGTAGTTTCTGCTCTCTTACTTTTTAAGCGAGAAAAATTGATTAATATGCTTATAGGAAAATCAGAACAACAAGAACCCAAACAATCAGATTCACTGCCTTGTTACACGCGATTAGCTTTCTGGATTCAAATTCTAGGGTTATATTACTTAATCCCATCGGGCGCACAACTTATCAGAGAGTTTGTAATTGTTTTTTCTGTACGGACGCAATATGCCACCAAATTTACATGGTGGCATCAGATGGGACAATCCATAGTAATAATTATTGTAGCCTTAGTGCTAATTAGGCAAAGTGAACCGATAGCAAATTTTATAAATAAGATTACTAAACAAGTATGAGATTAAAAAACCTTTTAATCGCTGTTCTTTTAGTTACCCTGATTTGCGGATGCGCGCAAATCAGCGATATGTTCAGGATTATAAAAGCACTGTCAAAAGAATATAACCACCGCAATATCAATATAGAAATACACAATAATAAAGAAATGACGGTGAATTTCATAAATTCGCCATTCAACAACTTGGAAGAACCCCAAAGAGAAGAAAAAGCTCGCGACATCGCCCTTTCCTGCGTAAGTTTATTCAAACCCGATTCAACAACAGAAAAGATAATAGTGGTATTCACCATTTACGAAAAAAAGTTTTTAATCGTTGATTATACAAATACATTAAGCGTATATAGTTTTGATGTTTCAGAACTGAAGAAAGAATTAGAGGAAAAGACAATATAAAAGGAGGAACAAATGGCAAACGGTCAGCCGGAACAAAAAAAAGAAATAAAAGTCACTTGTCCGCCGCATATCCAAAGCGGAGCATATGCCAACAATATGTTCGTTATGCATACCAAAGAAGAATTCGTGATGGATTTTTTGATGGTCGTCCCGCCTGCGGGAACGGTCACCGCAAGAGTAATTATTAGCCCCGGACATATGAAAAGAGTGCTCAAAGCCCTGCAGGACAACATCGCCAGATACGAATCGAAATTCGGCGTTATCCAAGCCGCAGAAGAACCCAAAGGCAAAATAGGGTTTCATGCGTAAGGAAATACAGTGATAAGTGATAAGTTTTAAGTGGTCCCCATAGTTTTGCGGGTGGCAAAACTAGCAATGGGGACGCTCAAGTTCAGATTTGAAGATATTTTCTTCAAATCTTTGGGTGTAAGTTGTAAGAGAGAACAAATGAAAACTGATAAAGCAGTGTATGCAGGAATTGGATTAAGGATTCCGGCAGCTATTATTGATACTATCATTTTTGCGGGATTGAATTCACTAATACTTCCTTTTGAAAACTACTCTTCAATCTCATATGTTGTTTCCCGATATTTATGGGCTGTCTTTGCAATTGCCTTTAATGTATTCTTTTTAGTGAAATTCGGCGCTACCCCCGGCAAACTTGCCATGAAAATAAAAATTGTAAAAACATCACTTGAACCGATATCCTATAAAGAGACATTTTTGCGTTTATCCGTGAATATTTTGTTTAGCGTGTTATATCTTATTGCCTTTACAATCGCATTCAAATCCTTTTCCTACGGAACATATCGCGTAATGAGTTACCTTGAAAAAGCAAAATATATGGGCAGCTTTTATCCACACTGGTCTAACTATCTTCAAACTTTTAGTGTTGTATGGAGTTTTGGATTATTGTTATCAATATTGATTGATAAGAAAAAACGGGCTTTGCACGATTTCATAGCAGGAACACTTGTAATAATAAGACCCGATGCATACAAGAGATATGGTTTTACACAACCTGAAAATACACAATCATGATAAAAAAAGATAAAAAATACCATTGGGAGACGGAGCCGCTTCTACTGCGAAAATGCCCCCTTAAGTATAAGAAAACATTAGAAATTATAATTGAATTCATTGCGGGAATCAGCATACTGTGGATGCTGCTGGGCTCGTTATACTACCTGCTTAAACTACCTATGAGAACACTAAACGGGCAAACGGACACTCCCGGTTACAAATTTTTTGCCTGGGGCCTTACCACTTTAGGTCCCGCATTATTTGTTTCTCTGTATCTTTTGTTTATATTCATTGTTTTATTCATCGTCGTCTATTGCATCGGCGCTTCCGATTATCTGATACATAAGAAATCAACACAAAAAAAAGTTAAGTAATAATGACTATATCTATCAAAACGAAAAATAACTTAATTGACGTGGGTATAATCGTTGTAGCTACTTTTATTTCAATCTATCTTTTACCTGCAATTGCTGGTTTATTCGTAGCCCTTTCGATTAAATTATATGCACTTAAATCTGGTCGTACATTTTTCTTTATTCAATATACTATACTCTGCCATTTTTTGCCTTCTATTTTAACAGGGATATTGCAGGGAATAGTTACTATGAAGTTTATTAGAAATTGCCGTTTATTTGTTGCTATACTTCCCGCTATTCTCTTAATTATTTTTTATGTTTTGTATTTTTCTTTTTATTTTATATCACCTTCAGGAATCTTTTGGTGGTTAAATACTGTCGTTGTCGTTAGCTGGATATTACTATTATGTTCATCCGTTTTAGGAGCTTCGTTGGTATTAAAACGTCGAAAAAATAACACAAAGGCAAAATAGGGTTTCATGCGGAAGATTATTTGACTTTTTTATTATTGAAGGAGGGGTATCTATGAGTAAACGAGAAATAACTATGATTATAGTTAATTATCTATTAGTTATAGCTTTTTCTATTTTCATCCCTACTTATATTTCTGAAAAGACAAAAAATTTTGCAACAGTGCAGGACATACGGGATATTTCTTCAGAAGAACAATCAGGGAAGATAGAAGCAGAGGCAAAAAAAGCAATTATGGCAGCTATCACGAAAGCTGATACAAATTTAGAAGTTCTTTCATTCCATATAGCTTTAGAAGCAGTTGAACAAGGAGAAGATTTTAAAGTTGATAAATATAGTGAAGAAATATTATTAATTTGGATGAGATTGATTGAAACACTTGACGAAAATATATTCATTTTATCAGAAGAAGTTAGAGGAGAGGTTAATATTTTTCGTAAAGAATGGCCTAGGATTTGGGGCATACCAAGCGAAAATGAAGGAATTAAATGGTGCGGTCCAATTCTTACAACAACTAATCTGAAGAGAGCAATGATAAAAACTTTCAAGATAAGAATGCAAAAAACCCTTGATAATTCCAGTACCAAAAAATTTAATGTAGAAGATGCTGAAAAAGATTACAAAATAACTGAATTGCGTAAACAAGTTCCTGAAATGAATGAATCAGTTCTACTTGGAATTATCGGATATGGAATCTCAATGGAAAAAATAAAACTTATGGTTCCCAATATACAATTATTTGCTACATTAGAACAAATTCCTATCTTACCTCAAAGTCAACAATGAAGTTGTAAAAACTTATAACTATCCCACTTATTTTGCTACAATATCTCATGTTCATACGTTTACTATTTATTACGATGTTCTTACTGACAGCTACTTGCTCGGTTAAAGCTGAACCGGCGACTAAATATGTAGCGCTTGTTTTTGATGACGGACCTACGACAGATAATTCTCAAGAATTCTTAGCTATTTTCGAAGGTGAAGGGATACATGTTACATTCGGATATATAGGGACGAACGTAGAAAAACATCCCGATATTGCAAAAACCGCAGTAGATAAAGGACACGAAATAGTAAACCATTCGTATGCTCATCTTCATCCGAAAGATTTAAACGATACTGCATTGGAACACGATATAGTGAAAGCGCAGGAAGTTATCATTGAAAAGGTTGGGTATACGCCGAAATGGTATTGGCTCCCCTTTGTTGAATCCGACCCGCGAATAGCCCCTATAGCCGCGAAAGTTAATCTTAAGGTGTATGCGCCCAAACTTGTGTCTTCCGAGGATTACAGGAGAGATTTGACCACAGAACAGATTAAACAAAGGGCAATTACGAATATCGCGGACGGGACTACTATTTTGTTCCATGAATTTCGAAATGAGACGGTCACTGTAATCCCTGAGATTATCACGGAATTAAAACGGCAGGGATTCTTGTTTCTTACTTTTAGCCAGATGGCTGAGTATCTTGTTAACCAACCACCCCGATGAGAGAATTCTTCTTTTTCCTGTCATTGCGAGCGAATGTAATGAGCGTGGCAATCTCAGAGATTGCTTCGTCGCTTCGCTCCTCGCAATGACAGAGAAGCTCAACTCACCACGAAGTTAACCAATTTTCCCTTCACTACAATAGCTTTACGGATTTCTTTCCCTGCAGTGTGTTTTTGAACATGGGCATCTTGGAGGGCTAACTTCTTCAAATCTTCTTCGGATATATTTCTGTCAACCTGTAATGTTGTCCTTAATTTTCCGTTCACCTGCACTATTATTGTAATCGTTTCTTCTTTGATAAGAGTTGCATCGTATTGGGGATAGGCGTTTTCGAATACAGATGTTTTCTTTTGTTGAGCAAAACCTAAAAAAGATTTTAATCGGACAAATAAAGACGGTTTTTCCCCTACCCTCTCCCACAATTCTTCCGCAATATGCGGTGCAAAAGGCGCAAGGAGCAATAACATTCTTTTAATTATATCTTTGCCGATTTTTTCTTTGTTTGCATAGCCGAAATTGACAAATTCCATGAATGCGGCGATTGGAGTATTGAATTTTGCTTTGTCCAAATCGTCGCAGATTTTTTTGTTTAGTTTATGGA
>JAQURI010000014.1 GCA_028715665.1 Candidatus Ratteibacteria bacterium | reverse complement strand
TCTTTAAGCGTAGGCAGGAGTATACTTTTTTTGAATTGTTGGACATAATTTTCGCCTTCTTCTTTTAATATGTCAAGCTTTGTAAAATCCCGCAAATTTTCGTCCAAATGATAATAGATTAAACCGACGATTTTTTCTGTATCGCCTTTCGCATAAGTCAATCCGTATAAAGGCAGTTGGAATTCAGTAAAATCTTTACCTATTTCATAGGTTTTCCTGTCCGGTTTATTGCCGATTTTATAATCTATTATGTAAAATTTCCCCTTCCTTACATCTATTCTGTCAGGTATACCCCCGATTTTTATTTTTAATTTATCATGTATGTCTATCGTATACGGCCGGAGTCCTTTTTCGATTTCCATCGGCTTAAATCCTTCTTCGAAATGTGCAATTTCCATATCTATCAAATTCTTCATTCTCTCCTTATTCCTCTCCCAATCGAAACAAAGTGCAGCCTTCGGTTGGGGATATGCTTTTTTAAATTCTTCTTCGCCGATTTTAAAGGAATTTCCGATTACCTGTTTTTTTATGTTTTTGGTATAACCCCCCGGATATTTTTCATTGTATAAACGCGCAAGAGCATTATGGAAAATTTTCCCCCATATTGAAGCTTCGTATTCTTCGGTTATTGATTTTGGTTCCCTCATGTTCAAAACATATGATAGATAGAATTTATACGGACATAGCTTGAATGTTTTCAAAATAGAAGGAGAAAAAGTAAAATATTTCAGTGAATTCAAGGTTTTTTGGTTCTTATATGCGATGGAGCTCTTTTTGCCGTAGGATTTGTCTTTGCCTTTTCCGGTATAAAGTCGGCGCAGTGTCGCAGAATTAGTTTCTTCGTTCTCTGTTACCGTAAAATGTTTTTGGTTGCCTTCAATAAGTTCCTCTATCCATCTGTTTTTTAATCCAAATTGTGTTTTTTCTTCGCTCCTGTAGGAAAGATAGACTTCCTTTTTCCCCGTTATCAATTGATGGAAATAGTAAGAGTAAAGGGCATCTCTTTCCTTATAAAACGGCAAAGCTACTTCTTTCCTTAAATTTGCCGGAAGGAAAAGGTCTTTGTCGCTTTTTTTAGGGAAAATCCCTTCATTGCAGGAAGGAATTATGACAGAGTCGAAATCTATATTGCGCGCTTCAAGGATTCCTATAACTTGCACGCCGTTTAAGAAATCCCCCGATACGGGAAAACTTATTGTCTGTAGTATGCTCATTATAAATTTTAACTTGTCTTTTCCTTTGGGGCAGAACTGGCCCGGAATTTTGGAATTTTCTATATTGATAAGTTGAACCGTTAAGTCATTTAAGATGAGAGAAATTTTCTTATATAACTTGTTATTTAACTCGGCCAATTCTTGAATAATCTCACGCAAAGTTTTTAAGTATTCGCCGAAAGAACAATTTCGGCTTAACTTATCGGTTATATCAAATATGTAGTCCGTCAGTATGTCAGCCCCGGGGAGTTCCGTTTCGCGGCTAATGCGGGATAGATTTTCTTTTCTTATTTTACCGTCGAGTTCGTATGCAAGGTCTTTAAACGGGATTTTATCTTTAACTATTCCCTTGATAGCGGGGTTTTTTAACAGTACCAGAAATGTCTCGGACGAAAAATTCGAATCTATAAAATCGCAAGTGTCTTTCAAAAACGAATATAAAAACGTATGCTTGAAAGGGATCCCCATCGAGAGATTATAAGGGATGTTGAATTTTTCTAAAGCATCTTTCAGCGGCAAGTACATGGGTTCGTCGGGCAATATGATTCCTATGCGGTTAAGCGCGTATCTGAAAGAAAGCTCCGATAAAGTGCTTATTATAAACGAGACCTCATCCAGAGTGTTCTTGCATTTCTGTATATAAACGGGGATTGAGGGTTTATTATGTTTAAAATTTTCAGGACAAAGGGTTTGGATGTTTTCTATATCGGCATTGAGCATTCCCAGTATTTTATTGTGGTGATAGAAAACATTCTCCAAGGAGTTGTCGGTAAGATTTTCCTTGTCGCAGTGGATTATTAGTTCGGCCGGCACCTGTTCTAAAATTTTCTTTATAAGCGAAATATCGGTTAAAGTCAGGGCTAAGCAGCCCGCAATATAAATGGATTCGAAATGTTCCAGGTATCCGCTCTTAAAATTTTCTGCTATAGAAAGATGAGCTGACGCCGTATCCGTAAGCCCTTCGGCTTTTAAATTTTTTTTATAACGTTCATTAATTTTTTTTAAAATAGGGAGTTCCTCGTCTATGTATCGCGATGGGAAATGCAATTTTTCTTTTACATTTTCTATGTCTTTGATTTGCAGACCCCAGCTTGTAAGTTCGTCGAAAAATGCAAGTAGTTTTCTGCCTATCGATATGAATTTGACAAAGGACAGTTCTTTTAGATTTTTTGCCTTCAACTCTTCCGTTGCTTTTTTAAGCAAAACATTCCTTTCGATTTCTTCGGCTAAAGAAAGTTTTACGCCTCCGGCTTTTTCGAAAATATAGTCATAGAGTTGTTCCGTCGTAAGGAGATTCGGCGGCACAATAGCTTCTTTGCCCGTTTCGCATAGCAGGTATTCGCGAAAATAGAGTTTATTCCTCTCGGAAGGGAACACTATGAGAATACGGCCGAAATCAGGGGAAATTGAGAGGTGTTTTTGGTATATATATTTTGCCAATACGCGAAGAAAAGGCAGTTCAAATGGCACAGTTAGTATTTGCATAAATGATTATATAGATGGATAAAACTTTTTTGCCGATGGGCAAAGATGCTTTATCGGGCATTGTAAACATAATGGCTTTCTCGCATTGCAAATTAGTCTGCCGTGGGCTATTAAAAGATAACTTATTTCTAACCAGTCTTTTTTAGGAATAACGTCCATAAGGTCTTTTTCTATTTTTTCTGCATTTATTTCTTTACTTAAACCCAGCCGTTCGGATAATCTTTTTACGTGAGTATCTACGGTTATACCCTCTGCCTTGCCGAAAACCGACGATAAAATCACGTTCGCGGTTTTTCTTGCCACGCCCGGCAAGGTAATTAAATCTTCCATGTTGTCCGGTAGTTTCCCTTCGAAATTTTCCAATATGGCTTTTGCCGCGCCGATTATGCTTTTAGCTTTGTTTTTGTAAAATCCCGTCGAGTAAATGTCTTTTTCCAGTTCTTCTTGTTTTGCGTCGGCAAAATCTTTTATGCTTGGGTATTTTACGAAAAGAGAAGGCGTTACTTTGTTCACTCTTTCGTCCGTGCATTGCGCCGAAAGAATGGTTGCGACCAAAAGCTGGAAAGGACTTTCGTATTTTAAAGCAGTTTTGGGGTTTTGGTAACTATCCCTTAAAATTTTTATTATTTTTTCTATCCGCTCGTAATTGTTAAGCACTGCAGTATTTTATAGGGAACGGTTCCAATCGTCAATAAAGCGTATCTATGTTAAAATCACTGCTAATTATGGATAAGGAATTAGAAAAAAAATTGAAAGCGCTTTCGCAAATATCTTTTGCCATAACCTCGCAAAGATATACGGAAGACATTTTGAAGTTGATAGTCACCCTTACGGCGGAAGCGATGGGATTTAAGATTTGCTCTCTTATGTTTCTTGACCCTAAAAAGGGCGAACTTTCCATAAAAGCCACTCAGTCGGTAAGCGGCAGATATCTTAAAAAGCCGCCGATAAAACCGGGAGAAGGTGTAGCGGGTAAGGTCGTAAAAGAAAATAAGCCGTACATCTCCTCCGATGTCCGTAATGACCCCCTTTATATCAACAGAGAAGTTGCAAAAGCCGAAGGGTTATGCTCGCTTCTTTCTCTGCCTTTGAGCGTCAAGGGTTCGGTTATAGGCGTTTTGAATTTTTATACTTCCGAGAAACATGAATTTACCAGTTCTGAAATAAACATTTTGGAATCGATAGCGAACCAAGCGGCTATAGTCATAGATAATTGGCGGCTTATGCTTGAGACAGAGGTTATGAAAGAAGAACTCCAGACGCGCAAAAGAGTCGAGAAGGCCAAAGGGATTCTAATGAAGGAAGAAGGGTTAACCGAAGATGCGGCGTATAATTTAATGAGAAAATATTCTATGAAAACAAGAAAGCAAATGAAAGAAATCGCGGAATCTATTATCGTCAGCTATGAGGTAAAAGACAGAAGACAGAAAACAGAGGACAAATGACAGAATTAAAGATGTAAAAGTCGGCTTCTGGAACCTTATATAATATACAGATCATTCGTCGGGAAATTGCTGTCGGTAGTGAGGTTTACTTTCAATCTTCTAAGCCCAGTTTCGTCCCCCGGTCTGGGAATATGAGTCAGATGCACCTCGCATCCCGCCAGTTCCTTTAATTTTTCCATAGCAGTTTCAGCGGTGGGGTTCGTTGCGGCGGATATGCTTAATGCGGTGAGTATTTCCTGTAAATCCAGGTTTTCTCGTTTTAGTCCCAAGACATCTTTTTTCAGATTGGTAATGTTTTCGAGTATATGCGGGGATAATAGGTGGATTTCGTCGGGGATTTCCGCCAATTCTTTTATTGAGTTTAAAATCAAACTCGCGGGCGCGCTCATAAGAGATGAATTTTTTCCCGTAATGATTCTTCCGTTTTTTAGTTCTATTGCTGCCCCGCATCTGATTTGCGGAACGGTTTTTGCTTTTCTTCTCGCTCCGTTCACCGCCTTCCTTGCGGGGATGACAACTTTTCTGTCTTCTGGCTTAATGTCTAATTCTTCCATCAGCAAAAGTATTTTTTCGACCGTCTGGCGCGAAGCTATGCCCAAAACATTCTCGTATTCGTACCGGAAATATCTTCTTATGATTTCCTGTTTTGATGCTTCACGGACTATTTTGTCATTTGTTATGGCAAAACCCACTCTGTTGACTCCCATGTCGGTCGGAGATCGATAGGGCAGTTTATTGTCCATTATTTTTTCGAGTATTCTTTTTACTACCGGGAAGATTTCTATGTCCCGGTTGTAGTTTACCGCGGTTTTATTGTAAGCGTTTAAATGAAACGGGTCTATCATATTTACGTCCGCCAAATCCGCCGTAGCCGCTTCATAAGCAATGTTTACGGCATGCTTTAACGGAAGATTCCAAATCGGGAATGTTTCGAATTTCGCGTAGCCCGATTTTATTCCCTTTTTATAATCGTGATAAAGCTGTGAAAGGCAAGTCGCCAGTTTTCCGCTGCCCGGGCCCGGCCCCGTAACTATAACAATATCGTTTTTCGTTTTGATATAAGAATTTTTCCCATAGCCGTTTTCACCTACGATTGTGTCTATATCGGTAGGATACCCTTTTGTTGCAGGGTGTAGATAAACTTTTATATTTCGGTTTTCCAGTTTGTTTTTAAAACCTATCGCTTGCGGCTGGTTTGCAAAACGGGTTATGACTACTGCCGAGATATCCAAACCGTTTTCTCTCAAGTCGTCTATAAGTTTGAGAGTGTCTACATCATAAGTTATACCGAAGTCGCCCCTGATTCTTCCTCTTTCGATGTCCCCTGCGTATATGCAAAGTATAATATCTGTTTTATTTTTTAGTTGCTTCAAAAGTTTTATTTTTATATTTGGCTCATATCCCGGAAGGACTCTCGATGCGTGATAGTCATATAAGAGTTTTCCCCCGAATTCAAGATACAGTTTTCCGTTGAAGAGGTTGATTCGTTCCAGGATGGCTTTGCTCTGCTGGCGGAGATATTTCTGGTTATCGAAGCCGATTTTTTTCCGCATTTTTTATTCTACTCTACAGTTACGCTTTTAGCAAGATTACGGGGTTTATCTACATCACATCCCCTTAATACCGCAATGTGGTATGCAAAAAGTTGCAGCGGGATTACGGTGAGAAGAGGGGTGAGAAAGTCCAGCGTTTTGGGAACCGTGATGGCCGAATCAACTATTTTTTTAATGGAATTGTTCCCTTCGCTGGATATCGCTATTACTTGTCCGTGTCGCGATTTAACTTCTTCTATATTGGAAACTATTTTTTTATATATCTGGTTTTCCGTGTCTGTTGCAATGAATACGACCGGCATATTTTTATCGATAAGCGCAATGGGCCCGTGTTTCATTTCCGCGGCGGGATATCCCTCGGCGTGGATATAAGAAATTTCTTTCAGTTTCAGCGCGCCTTCTAAAGCGACCGGGAAATTGTAGCCTCTTCCCAAATAAAGAAAATTATTTAAATGGGCATATTTCCGCGCGATTTTCAAAATAGAGTTGCTTTCTTTAAGGATTTTTCCTATCTGTATAGGAATTTTAAGAATAGAGTTAATAATGCGTTTGGATTTTTCTTTGTTTATTAGATGTTTTTCCTGTCCCATTAAAAGAGTTATTAAAGCTAAAATGCATACTTGGCTCGTAAATGCTTTTGTGGAAGCAACTCCTATTTCCGGACCGGCGTGCAGATATATTCCCGCATGCGTTTCCCGCGCTATCGTTGAGCCGACACAATTCACTAGCCCTAATGTAACGGCTTTCTTTTTTTTTGCTTCTCTGAGCGCGGAGATGGTATCGGCCGTTTCGCCGGATTGGCTTATCCCGATAACAACGGAATTTTCATCAACAATAAAATTTTTATATCTTGCTTCCGATGCATATTCCACCTGCGCGGGTATTCCTAAAATATTTTCAAACATATATTTGCCGATAAGTCCGGCGTGCCATGATGTCCCGCATGCCACGATTATTATTTTCTTTGCATTGAGAAGGCAGTCAAGCCCTGTAGGCGGTTTTGGTTTTTTATCAAACCATTTAAGCGGCGATTCCAATCCGCCGAGTTTTATTTTGGATTGTTTTTTTAAGATGCGCCCCCGCATTGCGTCATATACCGTTTGGTCTTGCTGGCATATTTCCTTAAACATGTAATGGGAAAATCCGTCTTTTGTTATTTTTTCCAAAGACCATGTGATATTTTCCACTTCTTTTTTCTTTTTGCCGTTATGTATATCAGTTATGTGATAACCTTTGGGTGTGATGACGGCGATTTCACCGTCGTCCAGATATATTACGCGGCGGGTATATTTTACAATTGCGACAGTGTCGGAAGCGACGAAAAAATTGCCGTTTTTGCCTATTCCGACAACTAAAGGGCTGCCCAACCGCGCGGCTATGATTTTATCGGGTTCGTCTTCGCATATAACGGCAAAAGCATAGGCGCCTTCTATCAAAGCAAGCGCTTCTTGGACGGCTTTTAATAAGTCCCCCTTGTAAAATTTTTCTATTAGGTGAGGAAAAACTTCCGTGTCTGTTGAGGATTTGAACAAGTGCCCTTCCTCTTCCAATAACTGCCTTAAAGAAGCATAGTTTTCTATTATTCCGTTATGGACTACGGCTATTTTCCCCGAGCAATCGGCATGGGGATGGGCGTTTATATCGGATGGGTCTCCGTGAGTCGCCCAGCGGGTGTGTCCCAAACCCGGATTCCCCAAAAATTTTTTCTTTTTGATCGAATTTTCTAAATCGGCGATCTTCCCTTTGCGCTTTGATAAGGAAATTTTGCCTTTATTAAGGACGGCTATGCCTGCGGAATCATAACCGCGATATTCCAATTTTCTTAATCCTTCTAAAATGATAGGGACGGCGTTGTTATTTCCGATATAACCGATTATTCCGCACATAAGTTGGCTCGTTTTTCTCGCAACTTAAAATCAAATATCAAATACCAAATACCAAATACACAAACCAAAGATACAAAAATATATTTACATTTTTAATATGTGTTTTCCCTCTGGAATCTTAAAAAGATTCCGAGGACTCAGTCCCTGAAATTGTTTTACAATTTCTAGGGGTGATATTTTATTTTTGATTTTTTATTTAGATTTTTACTTCTACGCCTCTTTTCTTAAGATATTCTTTTGCTTCTTTGATTGAATAGTTGCGGAAATGGAAAATGGAAGCGCATAAGGCCGCATCGGCTTTGCCTTTTGTCAGAACTTCATAAATATGTTCCAGCGTTCCCGCTCCGCCCGAAGCAATTACGGGGATTTTTACGGCTTCTTTTATGCTTCTTGTAAGTTCTATATCATATCCCGCTTTTGTTCCGTCTTTATCTATACTGGTAGGGAGTAGTGCCCCTGCTCCTAACCCTTCGGCTTCTTTTGCCCACTTTACCGCATCCATTCCGGTAGGAACTCGCCCAGCGCCTATATAAACTTCCCATCTTTTATCAGGGGACAGAGAACAGGGGGCAGATGGCGGATTTTTTTTATTTTCCCCTCTGGAATCTTTCCAAGTTTCCGAGGACTTAGTCCCGGAAATTCTTTGAATTTCTCGGGGTGATTTCTGTCTCCTGTCTTCTGTTGTCTGAAGTTTCGCGTCAATCGCCACAATGATGGCTTCTTTCCCGAATTTTTTTGAAGCTTTTTGAATTAAGGAATGGTCTTTTATTACGGCAGTGTTTATGGAAACTTTCTTTACTCCTGCTGAAATAAGTTCTTCTATATCTAAAAGATTTTTTATCCCGCCGCCGACGATTAGAGGGATAGAAACGACTTTTGCCACCTCTTTAACTAACGGGACCATCGTTTTTCTTCCTTCTACGGAAGCGCTTATATCCAAAAAAACGATTTCGTCCGCGCCTTCTTTACTGTAAAACAAAGCATTTTCTATGACGTCTCCGGCAACTTTTACATTTTCAAAATGTACTCCCTTCACTACTTTGCCGTCTTTTACGTCAAGGCACGGGATTATTTTTTTAACAGGCATTTTCATTTTTTATTATGAAAAGATTATTCCTTGGGGTTTCCCGTCCAACAATGAAGGCACAATTTTTCTTGCGGAAGGCCTATTGCTTTTATCATGTCGTTTATAGTTTGGTATCTAATAGTTGTGACTCCCAAATCTTTTGCGATCCAATCGACCATTTTTTTATATTCCCTGGAACTAGAATCCAGATATTTAGAAATATTTTTTATGTCTTTGCCTTCGAGCGCCCTTATCGCTTTACGTGCCGCCAGTTCGTTAATTCTTTTTGTGGAAAGATTAAACTTGCACGGGAATAAAAGCGGGGGGCATGCAGGCCTTATATGGACTTCCTTCGCGCCGCAATCCATGAGTTTTTTAACCGTGAAATTTTTAAGTTGCGTTCCTCTCACAATGGAATCTTCGCATATTACGATTTTTTTGCCCTTGATTATTTCTTTAATAGGGATAAGTTTCATCTTTGCTATTAAATCTCGCGTCTGTTGTGAGGGCGGTATATAACTTCGGCCGTAACCGGGCGTATATTTTACGAGCGGCCGCCTATAAGGTTTTCCGGACTGTATTGCATAACCTATTGCATGCGCTATTCCTGAGTCGGGGATTCCGGCCACCATATCCGCCTCTAAATTTTTGTCGGCTTTTGCCAAAGCCATGCCGGAATTTTCCCGCGCTATTTCTACGTTTATTCCCTCGTAACTCGATGCGGGAAATCCGGTATATATCCATAAAAAAGAACAGATTTGATTTGCCTGGTTGCCGGGTTTTTTCTCGTACATTCCGCTTTCGTTGATTAATACGATTTCTCCCGGACGGACGTATTTTGTTATTTCGAACCCGAGATTCGGAAAGGCGCTGGTTTCTGTCGTTATTGCCCAGGAATTATCGCTTTTGCCGACCACGAGGGGCGTATAACCCAGTCTGTCCCTTGCCGCATAGATGCCGTCTTTATTTAATAATAAAAGCGAGCATGACCCGTCTATTGCATCAAACAATTTTTCTATTCCGTCGACGAAATCATTGCCTTCACTTATCAATTTTGCCGCCAGTTCCGTGACGTTTACCGTATCCTTGCTTACTTCGCTGAAAGATGTCCCTTCTTTAAGAAGTTTTTTCATCAATTCTTTGGAGTTTTTTATCAGCCCGTTGGTAACTATACAAAACGGCCCTAACTTCGAGCCCAAGTAAATCGGCTGTTCGTCGAAATCGCTTATGACGCCGATTCCTTTGTTCCCTCTCATTTTTTTGTAATCTTGGAAGAACTTCGATTTGAATTGGGTTTGGGTCAAATTGCGTATCTGGCGCGTAAATTTCTTGCCAAACACTGCCATGCCGCCGTATTCCGTGCCCAAATGAGAATGATAATCAGTGCCGTAAAATAAAGTTTCTGCGCAGTCGTTTTTTTTATTAATTACTCCGAAAATTCCGCTCATTTCTTCTCCTGTGTTAAGTAGAGAGTAGCAAGTAGAAAGTAGAGAGAAAAAATCTTCAAAGTCTCTCTACTCTGCCCTTTCTACTCGCTACTTTTTTGTTCCCCCATGGTATTCCTGTATAGATTTTACACCTAAAGAAGGATTTTTTATAAGGGCTTCTATCCCATTTGCGGAAGCCAAAGCTCCTGCTACGGTGGTTATTAAAGGAACGTTATAAAGTATCGAATGCGATCTTATTTTCGTTTCGTCTTCTTTTGTCGCCTTGCCTGCCGGCGTGTTTATCAGCAAATCTATTTTACCATCTTTGACAAGGTCTATTATATTAGGCCTTAAATTTTCGTAAAGTTTCGGCAGAGTTTCCGTTTCTATTTTATTCTCTTTTAGGAATTCCGCGGTCCCGGAAGTGGAGAATATTTTAAATCCGAGTTCGGAGAGTTTCTTGGCGGCGGGCATTATCTTTTTCTTGTCCGAATCTTTAACGCTGATAAATACGTTCCCTTCTTTGGGGAGTTGCTGCCCGGCCGCTATCTGGCTTTTTAAATACGCTACGCCGAACGACGAATCGATTCCCATTACTTCGCCCGTGGATTTCATTTCCGGGCCGAGAATCGCGTCAACTCCGGGGAAACGTATGAACGGGAATACGGATTCTTTTACCGCGACGCAATTAACTTCCTTCTCTTTGGTGAAGTTTAATTCCTTCAGAGTTTTACCGAGCATTATCTTTGTCGCAAGGTTAGCCAGAGGCACGCCTATGACTTTGCTCACAAACGGAACGGTCCTGCTTGCTCTGGGATTTACTTCAAGAATATATACGGTGCTGTTTTTCACGGCATACTGAATATTTAATAGCCCTTTCACTTTCAGCTCTTTTGCCAAAGCGTGCGTATTTTCCCGGATTGTTTTCAGTATCTCTTTTGAAAGAGTATATGCCGGCAGGACCATAGCGCTGTCGCCCGAGTGTATTCCCGCTTCTTCGATATGTTCCATGATGCCGCCGATGACGCACATCTCGCCGTCGGCTATCGCGTCAACATCCACTTCTATCGCGTCTTCCAGAAATTTATCGATAAGTATGGGATGCCCCGGCGAAACTTCTATGGCTTTTTCCATAAAACTCTTAAGCCCTTCGTCGTCATAAACTATTTCCATTGCCCTTCCACCGAGCACATATGACGGCCTTACTATTACGGGATATCCTATTTTGGCTGCCGCTTTTACGGCTTCCTCGAAAGAATTCGCCGTGCCGTTTTCCGGCTGTATGATTTTAAGTTTTTTTATCATCTGCTGGAATCTCTTCCTGTCTTCGGCTATATCTATCGAGTCGGGGCTTGTTCCCAGAATATTCACTCCCAATTTCCACAGAGGCACTGCCATATTAATGGGTGTCTGCCCGCCGAACTGGACTATTATTCCTTCGGGTTTTTCCAGATCTATTATGTTCATTACGTCTTCTACTGTTAAAGGTTCGAAATATAATTTATCCGATGTATCATAGTCCGTGGAGACGGTTTCGGGATTGCAGTTTATCATTATGCTTTCTATTTTTTCTTCCTGCAGCGCGTAGGAAGCATGGACGCAGCAATAATCGAATTCTATTCCCTGCCCTATTCTGTTGGGGCCGCCGCCTAGAATAAGAACTTTCTTTTTACTCGTAGGAATGCTCTCGTCGCGGGTTTCATAAGTGGAATAATAATACGGCTTTTCGGCTTTGAATTCTCCCGCGCAAGTGTCCAGGAGTTTATAAACCGCCTTTATGCCGTGCTTTTTTCTGTAATCCCTGACTTTCTGTTCGGTGGAATTTAAAAGATGCGCTATCTGAATATCCGAGAACCCGTCCATCTTAGCTTTCTTTAGAAGTTCTACAGGAATCTTTATTTTCTGTCTTCTGTTTTCTGACTTCTGACTTCTGTATTTTTCAATTTCTTCTTCCATTTCCACTAACTGTTTCATATTGTCTATAAACCATCTGTCTATTTTGGAAAGTTCATAAATCTGGTCAATCGAAAGCCCTATTTTCAAAGCATATCTTATGTAAAATAATCTCTCATCGTTGGGGACCCTTATTTTCTCTTTGATTATTTCTATTAATTCCGGCGAAGGCGACTTTAACATGTCCGCCGATATCTTGTCTTTTCCGTCCGCGCCGAACCCGAATCTTCCGGTTTCGGTGGACCGTATCCCCTTCTGTAATGCTTCCTTGAAATTTCTGCCTATAGACATCGCTTCGCCCACGGCTTTCATCGATGTGTTTAGAACTCTCCGCGCCTGCGGAAATTTTTCGAAAGTGAACCTGCATATTTTAAATACGCAGTAGTCCACGGTCGGCTCAAAGAACGAAGTTGTTTTGCCGGTGACCTGGTTTAAAACTTCAGGAAGCGTTAGTCCCACCGCCAGTTTCGTCGCCACTCTTGCTATCGGAAACCCGGTTGCTTTTGAAGCGAGCGCCGAACTTCTGGATAATCTCGGGTTCACTTCTATGATAACGATATGCCCGTTATACGGATTTTGCGCAAACTGAATATTTGCCCCGCCGCCCGTTATGTCCACTTTTCTTATAATCTTTTTGGATAAGTTCACGAATTGCCCGTATTCTTCTTTCGTCAAACTTTGCGATGGTGCGACAACAATGCTGTCCCCGGTATGCACTCCCATAGGGTCAACATTTTCCATCGACGTAATCATAATCACGTTGTCGACTCTGTCCCGCATGACTTCAAATTCTATTTCTTTCCATCCCAGGACGGATTGTTCTACGAGCACCTGTCCGACAGGGCTCATTTCAATCCCTTTTGTTAAGGAAGTTTCCAGTTCTTCTTCATTGTAAACAATTGCTCCGCCGCTTCCGCCCAAACAATAAGCAGGCCTTAAAATCAGCGGGAATCCTATCTTAAGCCCGATTTTCATTCCTTCTTCGGCGCTTGTGGCTATCCCGCTTTTCGGAGTGCCGACCCCGATTTCCTGCATCGCTTTTTTAAATAACTCCCTGTCTTCGGCTCTGGATATCGCGTCCACGCTTGCGCCTATCGACTCAACTCCGTATTTCTTGAGTATTCCTTCTTTCATCAGAAAGAAAGCAAGGTTAAGCCCCGTTTGTCCGCCTAAAGTGGGAAGTATCGCGTCGGGTTTTTCTTTCTTTATTATCTCGGTCACCATATCCACCGTAAGCGGTTCGATATATGTTTTATCCGCCATATCCGGGTCTGTCATAATCGTCGCGGGATTGCTGTTGACAAGAATAGTATGATAACCTTCTTCCCTTAATGCCTTGCATGCCTGGGAACCCGAATAATCGAATTCGCATGCCTGACCGATGACTATCGGCCCGGAGCCAATCATTAGAATTTTATGTATATCTGTTCGCTTTGGCATAATTTACTTATAAATCTAAGTTAACATTGGTTAATAATGGTTAACAAAGGTTAACAAAAGTTGCCCTTTAATCACCTGTAACCACTATTAACTAATTTTAACTGTTATTAACCCTATATTAACCTTTATTAGTTATCTTTAAGAATCTCTTAAACACTTCATTTACTTCGTCAAACCCCGGACTTGCCGGACAATATTGCGTCGATATGAATTTCAAAGATTTGCTTTCCATCTCTTCTATCGAATTATCGTTTAAGTTTCGCAGTGTAATATTTACATCTTTTCTGTTTTTTACCGAATCTTCCTCGACGATAAACGAATGGTTCTGCACCGTAATCTCGCCTTTAAACGAATCGGGCGACCTTACGGGGTAATTCACTCCGCGGTGCCCCAATTGCATTTTCTTCAGTTTCCCTCCCAGCGCAAGAGCGATGATTTCATGCCCCGTAGATGTGCCTAAAATCGGGATTTTGCCGAGAATTTCTTTTATGGTTCGCGTAACTGTCGGTATTGCCTCGTCGTCCTCCGGACCGTTCGAAATGACCAAAGCGTCGAATTCGGATTTCAATATTTTGTCCGCGCCGGTATCGTACGGCAATAAAGTCACATTGCACTCAAGAGTTTTCAACTGTTTTATGAAACTATTGGTAATCCCCAAATCCAGTATCGCAATGTTTGGCCCCGAATTATTTTCTTTGCTTTTTGTAATCTTTTCTACCGAGATTTTTCTTATGAAATCTTTCTTTATGTTATTCTCCTTTAGTTTCTTAAGTAAAACGGCGTCACTCGTATCTTTGGTGGAAATTATTCCCGGCATCTCGCCGTTATCTCTGATATGGACGGCAAGCGTTCTGGTGTCTATTTCTGCGATGGCAACAGTCTTTTCTTTATTTAGGAAATCTTCGAAACTGCCCTCCGCCTGCCAATTGGAATACATCTTGCTGTTTTCTTTTATAACCAGGCCTTCCAACCAGCATTTTTTCGACTCGTTGAATTTTTCGGCTACGCCGTAATTTCCGATGAGAGGATACGTGAGGACCAAGATTTTGCCCGCATTGGCGGGGTCTGTGAGCATTTCCTGGTAGCCTACTACTGCGGTATTAAGAATGACTTCGCCGATTTTTTCGCCGTGTGCGCCGATGGAAATCCCTTCGAAGAAACTGCCGTCTTCTAGTACTAATTTCGCTTTCATCGGTTACATTTTAGGTAAAAGTGTATCAAAATTAACAACGTTTAGCAAAAACGCTCGCAACAAAAAACCACGGCGCTTTCCACAGCGTCGTGGTAAAAATTTTCTCAAATAATCGGAGAGAATTGTAACATAAAAAAATAACAAATGTCGGGAATTTCCGCGTAATTCAAGGAAAATGCGGAGAAAATCTTTAATCGAAACGCAGTTTCGATTATCCCGACGAGTGCTGAAAAATTATCCCCAGAGAATTTTCCAGTATCTTACGAGTCGGGAATCCTCAATATCCCAATTTACCCCACAAAGTGTCGGAAAAATATCGAGTTCTATATACAAGATAATAATGAGAGAAATTTTTCCGATGTCTTACTTTGCGGGGTCATTCAATAAGGAGTTATCTTCTATTTTGCCTTTTTACTTGTGGTTTTTCCTTTTTAGTTTTTACTTTTACCTTTCTTAGGTATACAATTAGTATGCTGATTGCAACGGGCGTCACGCCCGAAATCCTGCTTGCCTGCCCCAGATTGAGCGGCTTGAATTTCGAGAGTTTTTCTTTAATCTCAAAAGAAATTCCCGGAATCTTGCCGTAATCAATACCCGCGGGTATTTTAATTTTTTCAAGGTTTTTGAATTTATTCACCTCTGCAAGTTCGCGTTTGATATAACCTTCATATTTAACTTCAATTTCCATCTCGCGCAAAACTTCCGGCGGATATTCCGGGAGTTTATCTTTTACATTCTGGATTTTGTTATTGGGACGCTTCAAGAATTGATAAAGGGAAAGCTTTTCCCCAGCCCCCGCGTCTTTGATTTGTTTCTGCTTCGCAGAAGCAGAACGAATCAGCAGGGGGTCCGATGTGGAAATCTTCCGTTTCTTCAGTTCTTTTATCCCTTCTTCAATCAATTTCTGTTTCTCTTTTGTTTCTGTAAATGTTTTCTTGTCAACAAGCCCTACATCATATCCTGTTTTTCTAAGCCGCAAATCTGTATTGTCTTCCCTTAAAATAAGGCGGTATTCCACGCGTGAAGTGAACATCCGATACGGCTCGTTAGTCCCTTTAGTTGTCAAATCATCGAGCAAAACCCCGATATAACTTGACGAGCGGTCTAAAATTAAAGGTTGTTTCCCTTTTACTTTCAGCGCGGCATTAATTCCCGCAATTAATCCCTGGGCCCCCGCTTCTTCATATCCCGTAGTCCCGTTAATCTGTCCCGCAAGATATAAATTTTTCACCGATTTCGCCTCAAGCGTGGGGAAAAGTTCTCTTGAATCAATAATATCGTATTCTATCCCGTAGCCGAAGCGGTTAATTTTTACTTTCTCAAGCCCCGGCACGGAGCGGATAAATTTTTCCTGCACATCCTCGCCCATATTCGTAAAAAACCCGTTGGGATAATATTCGTCAGTATCGGTTCCCTCCGGCTCCAAAAAAATCTGATGCCGCGGATGCTCGGGGAAACGGACTATCTTTTCTTCTATTGACGGGCAATACCTCACACTCGGACTATCAATTTTTCCGGCGAATAGCGCCGACGATTTTAAATTACCCTTGATAATCTCGTGCGTTTTTTTAGTGGTGTAAGTAAGATAACATGGCATCTGTTTAAGTCTAATCTTTTTTGTGAAAAGAGAAAACGGATGCGGAGGTTTATCTCCGTCCTGAACCTGCATATTGGAAAAATCTATTGTCTTTCCGTCCAATCTTGCGCTCGTGCAGGTGGAAAACCGCGAAAGTTTAATCCCCGCCTTCTTTAAAGATTTGGAAATTCCGCTTGCCCCGTTAGAAGTAGGAATTGCCTTCGGCATTTCCGTAAGGTCGCCTTTAGGCGACCTACTTCTAACGGGGTAAAGTTCCTCAATTCTTCCCCCCAGAAAACTTTTCATTCCTATATGTATAAGGCCATTAAGAAATGTTCCCGTTGTTAAAACAACTGTTTTTGCAGATATTTCCCCCTTATCTGTTTTTACCCCTGTTATCCCTTTACCCCTGACGATCAGTCCTGTAACTTCTGCTTCAAGTATTTCTAAATTGGACTGGCTGTTTACTGCCTTCTGCATATAAAGAGAATATTTTTTTCTGTCTACCTGCGCCCGTGAACTCCAAACCGCAGGACCTTTTGAAGTGTTGAGGATTTTGAATTGAATGCCCGTTGCATCCGTCGCTTTTGCCATTTCTCCGCCAAGCGCGTCAAGCTCTTTTACTAATTGTCCCTTGCCGATTCCGCCTATTGCGGGATTGCACGACATAAATCCGATTTTATCTTTATTGTAAGTGATGAGAAGCGTCTTACATCCTATCCTTGCAGAAGCCAGCGCCGCTTCGCATCCGGCATGCCCCCCGCCGACCACAACTACGTCAAAAGTCCGCCCGCTTTTAGCGAGGCGAGATCTCGACATTTTTGGATTGGCGGATTTTTTATATTTCATTGGAAGGTATTTTATCACTTTAGCATTATAAGTAATAAGTGATAAGTTTAAAGTGTAAGACATGAAACTGAATTTTCACATTGTTGACAAATATGTTGAATATGTTGTATACTTTTTTAGCGATGGAGGTGTATAATGAAAACCATTCAGGTTCCAATAGAAGAAGAACTACTAAAGACAATTGATGAAAAAGCCCAGTCGAGATTCAAAAACCGTTCCGATTTTATAAGGAAAGCCTGCCAACAACTTATCAAAAATTTAGAAGAACAGGAAAAAGAAAACACTTACGCTAAAGGCTACCAGAAAACACCTGAAAAAGTGAAGGTAGCGGAAGTTTCCGCAAAATTAGCTTCCAGCGTATTAAAAAGGGAAGACTGGTAATGAAACGAGGCGAGATTTGGTGGGCAAATTTGCCGGCTCCTGCCGGACGAAGGCCTGTTCTTCTTCTTTCAAGAAATAAAGCTTACGAAGTAAGAAATGCGGTAACAGTCGCAGAGATTACTTCAATCATCCGTCAAATACCCGTAGCAGTAGAACTAACCAAAGAAGACG
>JAQURI010000013.1 GCA_028715665.1 Candidatus Ratteibacteria bacterium | reverse complement strand
GAATCGATTATATCCCCGTTGAGACATTGGAGACGTAAATTTTCGACATCCATTTCGGAGGACCCATTCGCGGTCAGCTTAGACCGTAACCTCCTACACTTAAAACGGTTACATTCGGAGGAGGCACCACAAGCAGTGGTGAAGAATAAGTAAGTTAAAAGAAAAATACTATGAAGGAGGGGCATAATTCGATGAATACAAAGTTAAGAATATTATTGATAATAATGTTATTAGTGGTTTTTGCGACAATTAGCGTTTATGCGCAAGAACCTCCTCCTACGGAGGAAACAGAAGTGGCTGGAGAGGTTGCCGAAATAGATATTGTGGAAGTTCTTACTCAACTTGTTCCCCAACCGCCCGGTTCTTCCATTACGGTTGTCCCGGGGCAGAATAAATTGATAGTCAGGAATACGCCCTCCAACCTTAGGAAAATAGAAAAATTCATGCAAGATTTGGCTACGCCGCCGCAAGTTGCAATAGAAGCAAAATTTGTCATTGTTGGCGAAGAGACATACAGGGATTTGGGATTGGAGTGGAACAGTTTATCTTTTAATTGGGCAAATCCTATCGGAAGAGACCAGAGATATTCCGGTATTGCGGGTCAACCCTGGTCTTATGATACGATTACCGGTTCAATTACTTCTGGTGCAAGTATAACGCCACCTCCTCATGTGCTCGGCGGCGGCGGATTTCAGATTGCTTATACTTCCACCAATTATCCGCAAATTCAAGCAACACTTTATATGCTTTCAACAAGGTCCGATACAAAGTTTTTGTCTGCTCCCACTATAACGACTCTTAATAATGAACCTGCAACGATAAGGTTCGTTAAGACCATAAATTTCTTTGAAGATGTTGAAATTGAGACTGAAACAGATGACGATACGGGAATTACTACTACTAATTACGACTGGACATTTACGGAGCGGGACATCGGAATAATATTATATGTGAGTCCTCTTGTTATCAAGCCTACTAAATCCGTTAGATTGTTTTTACAGCCGGTTGTAAGCGATATAGAGGGAGAGGATGCTTTTACTCTCTTTTTAATAGACGGGGTGCCGTTTAATGCTGCTCTTCCGCGCTTTACCAGTAAGGACGCAACCACCAATGTTGATGTTTATGACGGAACTACGATTGTCTTGGGCGGGTTGATGAGCGAAACTGCCACCGAAATCGTATCTAAAGTGCCTTTCCTTGGCGATATTCCTGTTATTGGCAAGGCGTTTTGGCAGAGAGAAGCGAAAAGTTCAGAAAGACAGCACCTGTTGATTTTTATAACCGTAAATGTTTTGGACTCTAAAGGCAATCCTTACTTCGCGCGAGGCTAAAGAGTAAGTTTGACAGAAAAAACGAGTTCGGTCAAAGACCTTTATTTGTTGGATGCGAGTTCCTATCTTTACCGGGCTTTTCACGCTCTGCCCAAGTTTACTACAAAAGACGGTTTTCCAACCGGTGCTATTTACGGTTTTGTAAGGATGCTTTTGTCGTTGCTTAAGAGGAAAAACGTAAAATATATAGCTGTTTGTTTTGACAGCAAAGCCCCGACTTTTAGGCATAGCCAATTTGCCGATTATAAAAAAAATCGCCCGCCTATGCCGGAAGATTTGTCTGTGCAATTACCTAAAATTAATCAGTTGCTTGCCGCTTTAAATTTAAAGTGTTTTAAAATGGACGGTTACGAAGCGGACGATATACTTGCTACTTTGGCTTGGAGGTTTAAAGATTATTTCGATAAAATATTAATCGTTACTTCCGATAAGGATATGCTTCAAATTGTCAACGATAAAATCGCTATTTTGAATTCTTCCCAAAAAGAAAATATATTAGACCCGGAGGCAGTCAGGGAAAAATTAGGTGTTTATCCCGAAAAAGTCACGGACTTACTTGCATTAATCGGCGATTCGGTGGATAATATACCAGGAATTCCGGGTATAGGGGAAAAGACCGCCAAAGCCCTTCTTGAGGAATTCGGTTTTTTAGAAGATGTGATTGCTTCCAAGGATAAAATAAAAGATAAAAAAATATCAAAGAGTCTTGAGTTAAATTCATCTCTTGCATTAAATAACAAAAAATTGCTAATTTTGGATAAGAATGTTCCTATAGAAGCCGAGGTAAAGGAATTGGAGGTTGGAATCCCGGCTTGGTCCGGCTTGAACAAACTATTTGAAGAATTACAGTTTAAGAAACTTGCGAAGGAATTTACGCCCACTCTCTTTTCTTGAAAGGGGAGAAATCTATTCTGTTACACATAAAATACTTTAGCTGATTGTGTTCATTTTCTGCCCCAAGAAATCTAAAAGATTTCCGGGATTAAGTACCCGCAATTCTTCGAATTGCAGGGTATAAACAAATTCCCCAATAAGGCAAGGGAATTCTCAAGTGAAAATAATTGCAATTACAGGCGGTGTTGCCACAGGAAAGACGACCGTGGCAAAGATTCTTTCTTCGCTTTTAAAAGCAGAGATAATAGATGCCGACAAAATAGCCCATGAACTTATTGCCCCGGGAGGGGAAATATGGCGGAAAATAGTCTTGTCTTTTGGAAAAAATATTTTAAGCAAAGATTCTCGCATAAATAGGAAAGCATTGGGACGGTATATTTTCGGTCATGTTTCGCGGAGGGGAAAATTAGAACAAATCGTTCATCCGGCGGTTAAAAAAAATATAAGAGAAAAATTAAAACAACTCCGAAAAGGCCGTCATGAATGGGTAATAATAGATATCCCGCTTCTTTTTGAAGCGAAAATGGAGAAAATGGCGGACAAGATAATAGTCGTTGTAAGAAATCGAAAATTACGGCTTGAAACCCTGTGTAAAATTAAAAAATTATCCGTGAAAGAGGCGGAGAACAGAATTAAGTCACAGCTGCCTTTATCCTATAAAATAAAGCTTGCCGATTTTGTAGTCGATAACAATGGAACGGTTCAAGATACGAAAAAACAAGTAAGGGAAATATTTTCATGCCTTGAAATATGCGACAAATAAGCAAAGAAATTATTTCATTAATCGGTCTTTCGTTTACAATAGAGTTAAAAATTAAATAGTAAGCAAGGAGGGAAACATATGAAGCAAGAGTTGGAAGTCAACAAAGCCGCAAGTATAAACATGTGGGAACTGAAACAAAAACCCCTAAAAGAGCTGGAAAGTTTAGCGGCGGATATGGGATTGAAAAACAGCAAATACAAGAATAAGGAAGAACTTGTGACCGAAATCATCAAAAAATATAGCGAAAAAAACGGTTATATTTTTGGGGAAGGCGTTCTCGAGATTCTTCCTGAGGGGTTTGGTTTTTTGCGTTCGGTAAACTTTAATTATAATCCTTCTTCGGATGATATTTACATTTCACCTTCTCAAATTAGAAGGTTTTCTCTTCATACGGGGGATTTGGTTTCCGGGCAAGTCAGACCTCCAAAAGACACCGAAAAGTATCCTGCGCTTGTCAGAGTGGAAGCGGTCAATCATGATAATCCGGAAAACACAAAAAAAATAAAGGGATTCGATGAATTAACGCCTATATTTCCAGAACCTCGTTTTGTGCTGGAAACAGACCCCAAAGAATTATCCACCAGGGTAATCGACCTGCTTATTCCCATCGGCAAAGGACAAAGAGGTTTGATAGTTTCTCCTCCGCGCGCCGGAAAGACGGTTTTACTGAAAAAAATTTCAAACGCTATTACAAAAAATCATCCCGAGACGATGCAGTTCATTCTATTAATAGGCGAGCGCCCGGAAGAAGTAACGGATATGAAACGCTCGGTAAAAGGAGAAGTAATAGCCGCTACCTTTGACGAATCGCCGGAAAGACATATACAGATAGCCGAGATAGTCCTCAATAAAGCAAAGCGCCTCGTAGAACATAAACACGATGTGGTTATACTTTTAGATTCGATAACTCGGTTGGCAAGGGCACATAACGCAATTATGCCGCCGGGGGGAAAACTATTGTCCGGAGGCGTAGATTCCAACGCGCTTATAAAACCGAAAAGGTTTTTCGGAGCGGCTCGAAATATAGAAGAAGGCGGAAGCCTTTCGATTATAGGAACTTGTTTGATAGACACCGGCAGCAGAATGGACGATGTTATCTTTGAAGAGTTTAAAGGCACCGGAAATATGGAACTGGTTTTGGACAGGGGCCTCGTGGATAAGCGCATCTTCCCTGCTATAGATGTTGAACGCTCCGGAACAAGAAAAGAAGAATTGTTGATAGGAGAAGAAGATTTGAAGAAAATATATATGTTGAGAAAAGCCATATCTTCGTTGACTCTGATAGAAAAAATAACTTTGCTTTTCGAAAGATTAAGTAAAACTAAAGACAATAAAGACTTCTTGAAAAGCATGAATTTAAAAGAAGTGTAATAAAAACGGAAATACAGTGGAAATATAATGGATATACATAGAAATACGTAGTATGCAGGCGATATATTTCAACATATTTCCATGTATTTCTATTTATTTCATTTACTTTTTTATAATTAACCAAAGGAGGTTAAATTGAAAAAGGACATACATCCTAAATATGAAAAAATTACGGTCAGATGTGCTTGCGGCAATACGGTTGTTACTCGTTCCACGAAGAAAGAGATGAAAGTGGAAATATGTTCCCAATGCCATCCGTTTTTTACCGGAAAACAGAAATTCGTGGATACGGCCGGCCGGGTAGAAAAATTTGAAAAGAAATACGGCAAAAAACAATAACACACAAAAATAAGCGCAAAGTGGTTTAAATCAGTAAGATTTTCGAATAACTTTCTCTGTTATCTGCTTACCGGTTTTCTTAAAACTCTGCGCTTTAATACTTCTATATCGAAATAATGAATATAAACGTCGAAGGACATAAGTTGGAGCAAGAGTATTTGAGGATTACCGGTCTCCTTGCTTCACCCGATATAATAAAAGACCCTCTCCGTTTAAAAGAAAACAGCCGTATCTTGAAGGAATTGGAACCTAAAATCAGGATATTCAGAGAGTTTCGGAAGACGATAAGCGAAATCGAAAACTTGAAAAAATGGCTGACAAAAGAAAAAGATTCGGATATGGCGGGTCTTGTGAACGAAGAATTAAAAGGATTGGAGGAAAAAAGGGTTTCTCTGGAAAAAGAATGGCAGCGGCTTCTAAGTCCGGTTTCCAAAGAAGAACAGGGAAATGTGATTATGGAAATAAGAGCGGGGACCGGCGGCGATGAAGCGGCGCTTTTTGCAAGGGACCTGTTTAAGATGTATTCCAAATTTGCCGAAAGAAAAGGCTGGAAAATAGAAGTAATGGATTCCAGTCTTTCCGATAGGGGCGGGTTTAAAGAAGTGATTTATGAAGTCGAGGGCGAAGGCGTTTGGTCGCAGTTGAAATATGAGTCAGGCGTTCACAGGGTCCAACGAGTTCCGGAAACCGAAACCATGGGAAGAGTCCACACTTCGACGGCAACCGTAGCCGTTCTTCCCGAAGTGGGAGAGGTGGACATAAAAATAAATCCCGCCGATTTGGAAATAGATACCTTTAGGGCTTCCGGCCCGGGCGGACAACACGTAAATAAAACATCTTCCGCAATTCGTATTTTCCATAAACCTTCGGGTTTGACGGTTCAGTGCCAGGATGAAAAGTCCCAGCACCAAAACAAAGAAAAAGCTCTAAGAGTGCTTAAAGCGAAGCTGATGAAATTTTACAAAGATAAGCAGACAGAAGAAATATCAGAACAAAGAAAGAACCAAATAAAAGGCGGGGAAAGAAGCGACAAGATAAGAACATATAATTTCCCTCAGGGAAGAATCACGGACCATAGAATAAATACCACCATCCATAGGTTAAAAGACGTTTTGGACGGTAAACTCGAAATATTAACGCAGGTTTTAAAAGAAAATTTGGAAGAAAAATAGTATGCTATTAGAAGAAGTTTTATCCTGGGGCATTCAGTCCATAAAATCAGCCGGCATAGAAGATGCCCATATAGATGTGCTGGCTTTTTTGTCGGATATTCTCACCCGAGACAAGAGTTTTATATATTCCAATTTATCTATGGAGTGTTCCGATTTCGTTTTGGAGAAATTCTTTGCCATGATAAAAGAAAGAAGCCGGCATTATCCGTCGGCTTATATTATGGGAAAAAAAGAATTCATGTCTTTAAATTTCATGGTAAATGAAAAGGTGCTTATCCCGCGCCCCGAAACGGAAATTTTAGTGGAAGAGGTCTTAAGATTTTTCCCTCAAGCGGACGGTAATCCGCGTATTGCGCTCGATATCGGAACAGGCTGCGGCAATATCGCTTTGTCTTTGGCTGAATATAATAAAAATTTTCGCATATATGCTACCGATATTTCCTCCGCAGCCATTGAACTTGCCCGCAAAAACGCAAAACTATTGAATTTGGAAAAATCGGTTTCTTTTATTAATTGCGACTTGTGGGATTGTTTTAAAGACAAAAGATGGAAAGGTAAAATCGATATTTTGTTGAGCAATCCGCCTTATATCGGAAGCGAGCAGTTGCGCGATTTGGCCGCCGATTTGTCTTTTGAGCCGATAGATGCTTTGGACGGCGGAACAGACGGACTTTCTTTCTATGGGCCATTGGTTGATGCGGGCGGATTCCTTTTGAAAAAGGGCGGTTGTCTCGCAATGGAAATAGGGCAGGGGCAATCGGAAGCGGTAAGAAACATAATTCAAAACAAAAAAGTTTTTGAAGACATAATCGTAAAAAAGGATTATAGTAATATTGATAGAATAATAATGGCAAGGAGGAAATAACTATGAAAGTCAAAAGGCAACAGGGTTTCACCCCGTTAGAGATTGAAACAAGAGAAGATTTAGCTCCCAATTATGTTGTAATATCCAATGAGAATACAAAAGTATCCCCAATTAGTTACGTCCGCCACTGTTTCAATGGCGGACTATCTCTAACGGGGTTCACTTTTATAGAAATAATGGTAGTGGTTGTGATTATCGGTTTACTGATAGCGATTGTATCGCCCAATCTTATGAATCGCGTCGAAGAAGCAAGAAAAACCCAGACAAAAACCCAAATAAGAAATTTGGAACAGGCATTGAAACTATTTAAACTTGACAACGGTTTTTATCCGTCTACTGAACAGGGATTGCAGGCTCTTGTAGAAAAACCTACCATAGGCAGGATTCCCGCCACTTACCCCGAAGGAGGGTATCTGGAAAAAGGCAAAGTCCCTTTGGACGCATGGGGTAACCCCTTCATTTATCTAAGTCCGGGCTTATACGAAGAATTCGACATAATATCTTTGGGGGGAGACGGAAAAGAAGGCGGAGAAGGTTTTAATGAAGACATCTACTCCTGGGACATTGAATAAAAAATTCAAATATCAAAAACCAAATATCAAATATGTAAAAAACAAAGGTTTTACCCCGTTAGAGATAAGAAGTAAATGTTTTATACTTACATTTTAAAGAGTGAAAAAGACGGTGGCTGGTATACTGGTACTACCAATAATTTACGGAAACGCTTCCAAGAACACAATAATAATAAAGTTCTCTCTACAAAAGGAAGAGGGCCTTTTAAATTAATTTATTACGAGGGTTGTATTAATAAAAAAGATGCAAATAATAGAGAGAAGTATTTGAAATCAGGTATGGGCAAACGTTATCTTAAAAATCGCATGAAGCGTTTCCTATCTCTAACGGGGTTTACTTTTTTAGAAATTTCTCTTGTCATTTTGGTTATCGGCATGATTTTGTCGCTGGCTCTGCCTAATATAGGGATACATAAATCGAAGTTGGATAAAGAAAGAGAAATAGAAAAAATATCTCAAACTATAAAATATTTATACGACTTATCCCAAGTCGAGAACAAGGAAATTATCCTTTCGTTTGCTTTGGATGAAAACAAATTGAAAGCGGTCTCTTTTGTTGGCGAAGAGGAAGATTTACTGCTGGAAAAAAGATTGGGTTCTGCTTTGAAAATGAAAGATATCGTCGATTTTGAAGGCGATAAAATTACCAGAGGCACAGTTTCTTTGACTTTTAATCCTGCTGGTTTCGTCGAACCTGCAACCATTCATTTTATTGATAAAGATTCGAAATTTTACACGCTTTCCATAAATCCTTTGACTGGTCAAAGCCGTGCTAGTGACGGGTATTTGGAAGAAGAAATAAATAATGAATGACAAATTGTCAGTTATATCTTCCCGCCTTATGGAAACAGACAGGGGTTATAAGTTATCGGGAAAAAGCGAATACCAAGATGGCTTTACCCCGTTTAGAGATGGCAATTCAAAACACAATTTAACTTTAGATAGAGCTGTAAGAGCTAAAGAGAAGACAAAAGTGTTTCCCGGTAATTACAGAAATGTCAAAAGACATTTCTTATCTCTAACGGGGTTTACTCTTCTTGAGGTCCTTATTTCTCTTGCCATTGTCGGACTTACCTTGACGGTTTTGATACATTCCCAACTTTTATCCATAAAGCAGGCAACGAAAGCAAAATATCATACGACAATTGTGTTTCTGGCAAACGAAATCCTTTCGGACACGTTTATGCGGGAAAATCCGCTGACGGCGAATGAGAAGGAGAACTTCCAAGATTATCCCGAATTTTCTTGGGAAAGAGAAGTAGAAAACTCCGACATCGAAGGGCTGAAAGAAATAAAGATAACCGTATCAGGCCCGGAAAACAGCCGAATCATTCTTCATACCTATCGCCTCCAATCCGACACCGTACAAAGAGGAAAGAAAAGATGATGAAAAATTACCGATTGCAGGTTATTAATTACTGGTCGCCGGAACTAACGGGGTTTACTATTGTCGAGCTTCTTATCGCCGTTGCCATTTCCAGTATGGTTTTTCTTGCGGTTATTTCAACTTATTCAATGACATTAAGGACGCTTGAGAAATGGGACGATAGAGAAGAGGATTACTATCTTGCTCGAAATATATTCAGGAAAATGTACGTTGAAGTATCCTCGATTTATTTTGTTTCCGGTTCGCAGCTTGTTTCCGGACAACAGGAAGAGAACGATTATAACGGATGGGGAGGGGACGAAAAAAGCTTTAGTTTTTATACCACGGCAAAATCCTTATATTTTCCGTTTGCATGTTTGACGAAAGTGACTTATAAGTTTATTGTCGATGATGAAGATAAAAAATTACTTATAAGGGAGGAAGAACCTCTTATAAACTTCGCGTTAGAGGAAAATAGATATCTTAAATCATATGTTTACGGCGATAACCTGAAAGATTTCAAGTTTCAGTATTCGGACGGCGAAAATTGGTACGATAGTTGGGATACGCAGCAGGCAAGCAAAAGTTTATACGGCGTCAAAGTCGAATTGGTTTCGTCGCATGAAGAAAAATTTTCGACGATAATATATGTGCCGACTAAAATATGAATAAAAGATACGGGATATTTTCAGGAAAAGACGGCGTAGTTTTGGTTTTTACGCTTATTATGGTTGCCGTTTTAAGCGCCCTTGCGGTTAATTTATCGAGCAGAATGAACCAGGAAGTTTCGCTTCTAAAAAATTCCTCCGACTATCTTGAAGCATCGGCATTAGCCAAAGGGGGAATAGATTATGCAGTCGCAGTCCTTAAAATGGATGAAGATTTTGATGCCGATTGGTTGAGCGAAGGGTGGGCGGAAGAGGTAATATTGACCTTTGACGAAGGAACTGTAAAAATAAACGTGACGGATGAAAGCGGGAAAATAAATTTGAACGGCCTTAATACGGGAAGAGAAAAACAAAAAAAATTACGAATCGACCAGATGCTTGAGCTTTGCGACAATATCGGTTTGGATTATGGTATCGTTCCCGCTATCATAGACTGGATAGATGCTGACGATGAAATTACCGAGATTTTGTCCATAACGCTCGGTGAAAACAAAGGGGCGGAAAGCGCTTACTATGAGGAGGAGCTACCCGTCCCGTATCCGTGTAAAAATGAGCCTCTTGACACGACCGAAGAAATTATGATGGTAAGAGGCGTAGAAAAAGAAAATTACTACGGAGAAAAAGGCTTGAAAAATTTCGTTACCGTATTTTCTTCCGAAAATGGAAAAATAAATATCAATACGGCAAACGAACAAGTATTGAAAGCTACGTTACGGGCATCCGTGTCTTCGGCAGAAGAAAAACAAACGGAAATTTTCGAATTAATAGATGATGTTGCCGTAAGTTCCATAATGGACTGGCGGATTGATAATCCGTTCTACGATTTGTCGCCGCTTCGGGAATTTTTCAGCGAAGAAATTGCCAATAAGATATCATCGGCGGGTCTTCTTGACGTCAAAAGCGGATTTTTTATGATTGTATCGTCTGCCAAAGTTGGTAAAATAGAGAAAACAGTAACCGCGGTTATGGAAAGAAAACAAGATGATATAACGGTAAAATATTGGAACGAAAACTGAAATATAAAATGAGACAAATTTTTGTTTTTGAAAAAGACAGGGACAAGTTAAAACTATTATTGTTTCATATAAAGGACAATGAGGTTTTTATAGACGATTATCGGCAAAGAGAAATCTCGTCCGAAGCGAGCGGTTCGGATATCATCAAGGAATTTATTTCAAGTAATAAAGCAACGGTTTCTAAAACAATTTGTCTGCTGCCCTTATCGTCTATTTATTTGAGAAAGCTTGCGTTCCCTTATAGAAGGATATCGCAGGTAAAAAAGAGCATACGCTTTGCCATAGAACCGCATATCCCTATTCCCGTAGAATCCGCGAAAATATTTTTTCAGCCGGTTTTGACAAAAGGAGCAGGCGGGATCGAAGCCGTCTCATTCATTGTCCCCGAAATGCTTTTAAACGAACAGTTGGAACTTATGAATTCTTCCGGCATGGTTTGCGATGAAATTTATCTTGAGCCGCTTTCTATTTTCGAATTCTTGGTTTCCCGAGTCAAGATAAAAGAGAACGTGTTATGGTTATATGTCGCAGACGACGCCACGTATGTTTTCTCGGCGCTTAAAGGCGGAAAACTTGCGGATTTAAGGCAAATGCCTTTTGGCAGGGGCGACCTTGCGGCAGAAAAGGATGAATTAAAAAGAGAAATAAGCACGGTCCTTCTTTCTAAAATGTCGCAAGTTCCGGAAAATAAAATTTCCCAAATTTATGTGTCGGGATTGCCCGCCGAAAAAAAACAAGAGGGTGGGTCCGCCACTGAAGAGAAGGCGGACAAGCCCGAAATCCGCGGCTGGCTTGGCGAGAATTTCAATATTGCGGCAAAAACAATAGAACTCAATGAATTGGTGTCGGTAAATTGGGCTTCCGATTCTTCCAAGCAATCGCCTGCCCCTAAATCTTCGGTTTCTGTTCCGGAAATTCTTTATGCGGGTTTGGCGCCAAATTCGGTTTTGAATTTTTACCCCCCCGTTTTGCAGGAAAAAGAAAAAAGAGGCATAAAGATAAGTATCTTTCTCGCTGTTTTTATTTTGCTTGCGGTTAGTTTCCGGCTCCAGTTTGAAAGAAACATATACGAGCGCAAATTCGCTGTTTTGGATTCGCAAATAGAAGAAATTTTTACGGAAACTTTCCCCGATGCTTCGGATAAAAGGACCCCGCTTCTTCAGATGAGAGCCATGGTTAAAAGCCTGAAAGAAAATTCTTCTTTAACGGACATTATTTCCTTAAGTCCATTGGAAGCATTAAGAGAAATTTCTCAAAATTTAGGCAGGGATTTGCGGATAGAATTGGATTCCTTCAGGGCGAAGGAAGACGGCGTAACGATTTCAGGAAGCGCTTCATCATACGGCGATATAGATAAAATAAAAGTAGCTTTGGAAAATTCGCCGCTATTTTCCAAGGTCGATATCGAATCTGCGCAGACGACCGATAAGGGCGTAACATTCAGATTGAAAATTACGCCGAGTTTAAATAAGTGAGAGAATAAAAAAATGAATAAGAAACTTATGCTTTTTACGGGATATGGCATTGCCTTTATTCTCCTGTATTTATTGCTTTTTGTGTTTCCTACCTTGCACCGCATAAGCATTTTGAAAGAAACCCTCCCTCAAAAAGAACAGGAAGTCAAAGAAATGCAGACGCTGAAGGACGAATATCTCGTCGCAAAAAGAGAATATGTTCCCGCATCGTCAGGGCAGGAAAACGAAAGCATCTTTTCTTTGGTGGAAAGGATCGCTAAAGCAAGGGGCCTAACGGAAAGTATTTCTTCTATAAAGCCCATAACTTCGCCTGCGCCTGTTCGGCCGGATTCTTCCGCGAATAAGGAAAACCTTCAGGAAGCAAGCGTGGAAGTAAAAATGAAAAATCTCACGCTGCAAAACCTTGTGAGTTACTTATATACCCTTGAAAATCCGCCTTACAATTTAAACATAAAAGATATTCAGATAACTTCCGCCAAAGACAGACTGTCTTTGGAAGCGACTTTTACGGCTTCCAGATTGGAGAAAAAATAAGACAGAGGACAGAAGACAGAGGACGGAAGACAGAGGACAGTCGGGATTAAGGGTGTTAAGGATTTGAACGTGTATCAAAAAGCGTATACTTTAGCTATGGAGATATTTGAAATAACCAAGAAATTCCCTAAAGAAGAAACATATTCACTTACCGACCAAATCAGAAGGTCTTCTCGTTCAGTAGCTATAAATATAAGAGAAGGATTCGCAAAGAAGAAATACGACCAAGTATTTATTAGACATTTGAATGACGCATTGGGTTCTAGTGGAGAAACAAGAGGGTGGTTAGACTTTTCACTGGATTGTAAATATATCTCTAAGGAAGAACACGTAAAGTCGGATAGCAAGTATGATGAAGTTAATGCGATGACATATACTTTGATGCGTAAATGGGGAACGTATAAAACAGATACCAGATGACGGACGACAGAGGACAGAAAAATCTTATGTCTGTGATCTGTCTTCTGACTTCTGTATTCTGACATCTGTCATCTTATGAAAAGTGTAACTAATATCGCATAATTGTGAGGGGAAGATAACAGCAGGAAGAATACAGAAAACAGTCAACGGATGACATAGGATAGAAAATATAAAAAATTATCTACTGGATCTATTTTCTGTTCTCTGACACCTGATTTTCTGAGTGTAACCTATAACTCGCAGATGTGAGGTTCACAGAACACAAGGGACAGAAGATAACGGATGGAAAAAGTCTTTTATTATCTGCCCTCTGTTCTCTGACTTCTGTTATCTGTCTGAGCGTAGCGAAGGTTAATTGGCATGTAAATTGCTTTAATATTGCGTAATGCATATTTTTGCTATTGTTGACAAATAAATATGTTAGTTTTATAATTTCCAATCTTGTGGATACAGTTTATATAAAAACGGAGAACTCATAAGTGAGAGAAAGAAAATTATTTTTATTGATCTGCGCTGTTTGTGTTTTCTCAGCCGTGTGCAGTCATAATATTTTAGCCGACAGCGCCCCTAAAAAAGAACTGTTCTTTGGTCCGATAGTATCAAGCCTCGAAGGCACGGGTATCCTTGCTTCTAAGACCCAAGGGGGCGGTTTACTTAAGGCGACAGCAGACGGTTCGGGAAAAACAGAAACGATTCATTTCAGTTTGGAAACAGCTCAAACTTCGCTTAAGACTGTCAGAGGCAAAGATTATGTGAAAATAGATGGGTTGAAACCCTCAGGGAGTCCGGGCGAACCGCAGCTTCCCTTTAAATCGTTTGTGATAAGTTTGCCGCTAAACAGCAAAGTTTCTGGAGTGAATGTCAGCGGCATTTCTTACAGGCCGATCCTTAATAAACTGGAAATAGTCCCGATGCCTATGCCTGTCGGTAGTGCTGGTGCGAATGGGACTGTAAAGAAAGACGGCGAAGAAACTAAAGGTCCTCTCGACATACAAAAAGCACAAACTGTAAGCGAGACCAAAGGCTATACCAAATGCAAAACCTGTGATTCGGATACTTTCCTGCCGGGCAATTTGGTTTTCTACGGCACGGGCAAAAGTAACAATACCCAACTTGTATTTATTAAGTTTTTCCCGATGCAATATATTCCCAAATCGGGACGCGCAATACTAATTACTGACGCGGATATAACCGTAAACTATCAAGTTGCGGACAGCAACCAAAAAACAGAATAAAATAATGAAAAAATATAATTCTTTTACAATTAAAATCTTCTTAAGTTTGCTCATTTTATTTTCCCTTTGTACTGCCGTTAGAGCGGCGGATTACGAACTCATAATCATTACTCCATCCAAATACGAGACAATAGCCCAACAGTTTCTTGTGCTTCACGGTGACGGGAGTGCTTGGACTATTAATGGTGTATATGCCAGAGTGGAAGATATATTTGCCAGATACGACCAACAGCCTGATGACGTGGAGGAACCTACTCTTTCGGCGGCGCCGGATGTTGCCACTCCCGGAGTAGACGAGATAGGGGAAGATTATGAAAACGAGATATCGCGTCGTATTATTAAATTCTTGAGAGGAATCTTGCAATTTCGACAGGCAGGACAGGAAGACGATATTATCGGGGATAGCAATCGAAGGGCATATGAATTTGCTTTTGATGTCCTTAGAGATTCAACTGGTACACTTGTACCTATAGGTGATTGGTATCTTCCTGATGAGGGGTATCAAGGTAGTAAGCTTCCCAAATTCCACTATCTTCTTCTATTGGGAGAAACAGGAGCCGCAGGCCCTGCAAGCGTAACTTTTAACGGCGTACCGGAAAGTTGGTATATTTATATAGACCCTGAGACTTACGGTGACGAGATTGGCGATGGAAGTGTTTTCCCTACGGATTTTTTCTATTCCTCGCCCGATTATTACGATGGAGTTGACTGGACACCCAACTTGATAGTCGGACGGCTTCCGATTCACAATCTTCGCGCTGATTCCGATAACGGAACAATTACGGAAGTTACTATAATCGAGGAAGAGGAAAGAATTAATACCTTCGGTTTTCCTACCGGGAGTCTTGAAGAATGTGATGTTTGTGACAGCACGAAAACCTGGACTGGCAGCCAATGGCAGGGTTATGAATTATGGATAGTCTCCGACGGAAATCCTCCTGATGCCGGAAAACTTGCTCCGGTCGGAGCCACTTACCTGATTTTGGATAATAATGACTCTTGTCTTAGGGTATTGGGTAATCCCGATGCTGACGGCGTGGAGGTGGAGGATGCTTCAGACCCATTGGCTATTATTCCCGGCGACGGATACGAAATACACGATACTGCCTTATATCAGGAAGCTACGGATATATATAATAAATGTGCGGCTTATGATGCCGCAATCAAAGCCGATTCCAGCGCTTGGGACCACTGGTATAGAAAAGTCGTGACTGCGGGCGGTGATTCTCATCCTACTTTATTTAGTTTCTGGGACGAATTTGTCCTTGCAGAAATTACGAATCAGGGCTATTTTGAAGGAAATGAAATTACTAAGCTTAGACACACTACTACGCTTGATGCTGACATGTTTAATGATTTTGATACAGTTTCAGTTGGTCCCTATCTTAATGATACTGATTGCGGATTGTTGTTTCTTCTTGGGGGACATGATATCACAAACAATATCCACTATATAGATAGTTTATTATTGGATGATACAAATATAACCAGTGCCAATTTGTTAGCTACTTATACATCAACTGATAACCGTATACCCATAATGGTTTCCAATACTGCTGGACATGCTTGTTTTGATTTTGTAACTTATGGAGCATCAGGTCCTCCTTATTCTGCATATCCTTCCTTTGGAGAAGCTGCGGTTGAGACCATCGGAATCGGCACTACGGGAGGTGCCATTGCATTTATCGGTGCGGATCATATTGCTTATACTGGCATTATACCTTTTTTTGATAACGGCATTGTTTACCAGGACAGGTTGTTCAACATGGATGAATTATTGAGTTACACTATGGAAAGTTTCCATGCTGCGCCGAAATATTTAGGCGATATATTTGCGGGTACTCCTGATATAATCGCAAGCGGAGGAGGACCCATAAATCGGTTTATAGCGAGTAATATTGATTATGTACTCAACGACAACCTTTATTGGTTTACGCATAAAACAGTTTGGGAATATACTCTGTTGGGTGACCCATGCCTGCCTGTCCCGTATCCTGCAGTCGACCCGATAGATACGGCAACTTCCGCGCCGACTTTGGCTCTTAGCAGTTTAAGGAGCCAAACACCCCAATATGAATCCCACGATATAGGTGTTGACGAGATACCGGATGGCGGTTCGGCAAGCACGACGGTTAATATAACGACAAGGGACGGAGCTGACCCTGTTCGAGCGGTTCCGCGGGTAAAAATAACAAGGGTGGATGTAAGAAGAGATACTTGGGAGGAAACTGTTGATGACGGCACTGTGCATACCCCCTATACCTTCAATACGCCTAATGCTGTCCCCGGTTATTATTTTGTGAGAGTCGAGCAACCCGGATGGGACGGGACTACTCCCGGCAGTGGAAGCTGGGGAAGTTGGTTTGAAAAAGAACATTGGATTTATGTTCAGGAAGTAAATGAGTTTGTTCCGACTACCAGTAATATTTTGGTGGTGGATGATGATTGCGGCTATCCAATTGTTACACAAAGATATATGTTTGCTAACGGTGGTTCTGTTCTAAGTGTACATACCGACGGTTATGAGGACTGGTATCTAAAATCGCTTGAAGATTTAGGCGAATCGTATGATATCTGGCATGTGGATTATGATGATAATTTATTCAATGGAATTACTCCTCCGAATCATACAGGCGACAATTGGTCCGGAACAGATATGGGAAATGCATTGATGCACGGTGAAGTTTATACAGGTTTACTTAACGATTATGATAAAGTCATTTGGCTGACGGGCGACCCATCGGGATATTGGAGACCAAACGATTTTCTTCATCGTACCGAAGGGGTATCAATATGGAATATAGAAACCCTCACTTCCCATGAACAGACGCGCTTAACGAATTATTTGAACGATGAAGGCAGATTATTTCTTTCCGGTCAGGGTATCCTTTCGGATTTAGGCTGTTCCGGTCTTACGGAACCCCATGCAGAAGATAGGTTTTGTGAACGCAGAAGCGACGGTGCAGGCATACAGAACGCATTTCTGACCACTTCTCTCCGTATTACCGACCTTTATTCTGCGGTTGCTCGCGGATATCATCCACAACTTAAGTCAGTATCGCAAAATCCTGTGATTATTGATGATTATACATTTAACATTGCCGGAGCGGACGGAGCGGAGAACCAATTTATTTTTGTTGATGCCGAACCCAATGTGGACACTCCCGTTGTCTCGAGAGTGTTTGAATATACGAGTCTTTCGGGCGCGCCGGAAGACATAGGAATTGCCCCCTTCTTTGGGACAGCTGGCACGGCTTATTATCGGGGACGCGGTGCGCATATATTTTTGCCTTGGGGTTTTGAAGCCATTGCCGAACAGTTGGATAGAAACCAAGTTATGACCGCGGTTATTGCTTGGCTTGATGACCCGACAAGGACCGGCGCGGGAGAAGAAGACGAAGAAGACGGTGACGGTGATGGTGACGGCGATGGCGGCGGCGGCGGCGGCGCTGACTCGCTTGACGGCTGTTTCATAGCGACTGCCTGTTACGGCACTCCCATGTCGGTTGAAGTTAAAGCGCTTTCGCACTTCAGAGACGAATATCTTATGACAAACTCTTTGGGCAGGTTCTTCGTGACCAACTATTACAGGTTTTCGCCGTATGTTGCGGAGTATATTTCCCAGCGTCCGGCGCTTAAAAAATTCGTGAGAACAGGGCTTAAACCTTTAGTGCACCTTTGTGAAGAATTAATCGAGAAGTAAGAAGTTGCGATAGCGATTAGGGTAGAGTAATTTCTTTTCAGAAAAACATGGAAGCTATGTTTAAAAAAATCCGTTTTCATTATAAGAATAAATTGCGTTTATTCGTGGCGCTCCTTATTTTCTTTTCTTTTACTCTTTCTATATTCCACACCGCATTTGCCCAGTCCGACCCCTCAGAAAATCCGTATTTAATAGAAAGATTCTGGGCGGGCGGGAAACTGATATACAAGATTATCGTACCAGGCCGGCCTCCCAAAGATTTTAGAGCGGCTGTAACAACACTTCCCGAACCCCATATTGCCGGAACTAATAGCCTTACGAATGTGCCTGCTTTTAACTGGTCTTACGGTTGTTCGGCTACTTCTGCTGCGATGATGGCAGGGTATTATGATAATAATGGCTATCCGAATATGTATGCCGGGCCCGGGGGAACACCTGCGGGAGTATGTCCTATGGATAATTCTGAATGGGGTCCTGGT
>JAQURI010000012.1 GCA_028715665.1 Candidatus Ratteibacteria bacterium | reverse complement strand
GACTACCTTTTCAAAAATTTTGATTTTATGTCCGTTTAAGAAAGGCTCAAATATCTTCTTTACGGTTTCATATACCCATTTTACGACCGGTATCCTATGTATAATTCGTTCTGCAAATCTGAGAAGTTTTTTCCCGATAACATTTCTTGTAGTTATGCCTATAAAAAGAATTCCGATAATGCTTAACATGATTACGAATGTCGACCACAGAATTTTCGGAAAGAGCGGTATGTCTTTTGGCAAGAATATCAAAGAAAATGTAATGATTTTAGATATAAAGAACCAGATAACCCACAAGGTAATAAATATGGGAAGGATCACCAAAAGACCTGTTATGAAATTTTTCCTTATTTCTCTTGTGATGCTTTGTTCGGGCTTATTCATTTTTATGTCTCCTAAAGGTTTGTTTTAATAATTTCAGTATTTGTTCTTGCTTATCCCACATTCTTTTTTTCGTTTTGCTAGTATAATCGGTCTCTCCCAAAAGATGCAAAACGCCGTGAATTACCAACCTCGCAAGCTCGTCTTCTAATTTTTCTTTATATTCTTTAGCCTGTTTTTTGGCTTGAGTCAATGAAACAGCAATATCCCCTAAATATGTAGAACTTTTTTCATCGGAAGAAAAAGCGAGCACATCTGTAGCATAATCGGTGTTCCGGAATTTTTTATTGAGTTCTCTGATTTGCTTTTCATCTGTTATAAGAATGCTTAAAGATTTTCTTTTTTTACCCATGAATAACAAGGCATTCTCACAGGCTTTAAAGATTATATGTCGATATTTGTCAGCTTCTTTTTTCGTTTGTATATGGATGTCCGTTTCCATCATTCTTCTCTTTTTTAGCGTCTGTTTGTTCTGAAGAAGGATATTTGATTCGGCCGTGAAAAGTTCCTGTAAGAGACTGTATGAAACTTTTTTCAATCTCTTTTAAATCATGGAAATTGAGTTGCGATTCTTCAAGTTGCCTCCCAATAAGTTTTTCTTTCGTTAGATTTTCTACCATATTTTTTATTCTTGCAGGTGACGGGTCATCAAGGGTGCGGGAAGCCGCTTCGACGGTATCAGCCAACATTACGATTGCTGCTTCTTTGCTTTGGGGTTTGGGCCCGGGATAACGAAAAGACTCTTCTTCAACCTTGCCGTTAGAATCTTTTTTTAGAGCTTCCTGATAAAAAAATGAAGTAAAAGTCGTGCCGTGATGTTGACTTATAATGTCGCGGATCTCTTTAGGCAGCCGGTATTTTTCGGCCAATTGAACGCCTTCTTTTACATGTGAGATCAAAATCAAACTCGAAAGCGCAGGATTTATTTTTTCATGTTTGCTCTTGGAGTTGAGACTTAAGTTTTCCACAAAGTAAGGCGGATTTTTGATTTTTCCGATGTCGTGGTAATAAGCTCCAATTTTTGCCAACAGCGGATTTGCGTTTATTTTTTCTGCTGCCGCTTCGGCTAAATTTGCCACCATTAAACACGACTGATAAGTTCCCGGGGCTTTTTCCCTTAAATTAACCAATAGAGGATGGTTCAATTGGGATAATTCCATAAGTTTAACGTAATTCAGTTTTCCGAAAATATTCTCCAGAAACGGCAATATCTCTAATGCTAAAAAAGCCGAGACCAGGGCACCGCCCATTCCGAATGAACTCTGCGTGAAAATAGTTTTTATGTCCCATCCTTGCAATAGTCCCCAAGTTGTTATGAATACCGTTCCCAGAACTCCCGAAGCAAGCCCTATTTTGAATAAGTCTATGCGTTTGCGGATGAAAGGCATGCTTAAGGAAGCCAATCCTCCCATTATGATAAAAGTAAAGACGATATCTATACTAAAATTCGATATGAATCCAAGCAATCCTCCCAAAATTATTAGGCAGGCAAGCGCTTCGCGCCCGCCTACAAACGAGGCAAGAAGCATTCCCGTCAAAGTAGCCGGTATGCTGTATTGGGAAATATTTATGTTGAGAATTCCATGAGCTAACAAAAGAGTACAAAAATTGATTAAACAGAAAATTAAAAATTTGCGGGGATGCTTCAGGATCGAGGCATTATATCTGGAAAGATAAAACAGTGTTATAAATAAAAAGATGAATATACATAAAGTAATTCCCGTAATTTGCAATAAATTTTTATTGAAATCCTGCAATAAGTTCATGGATTTCAAAACAAGTCCGAGCGTTGCAATGTAAAAAATAATCGCGATTAGTCCTATATTGGCTTTTCTTATGTATTCCAAGAGTTTTCTGAAATACTTAATCCTTTTCATTATGGGAAGATAGCCCTTTTTTACTATTCCGCTTTTTAAACGGACAAGTTTAGGGTTAACTTGGCTTGTTGTTTTTTTGTTTATCATAAGCTCTTATTATTTCTTGGACTAATTTATGGCGAACGACATCTTTTTCAGTAAAATAAACAAAGTCGATGCCTTTTATGCCTTTAAGGACATGTTGAACCTCTACAAGCCCGGAGGCGGTGCTTTCCGGCAAATCAATCTGTGTGATGTCTCCGGTGACTATGACTTTGGAATCGAATCCCAAACGAGTCAAAAACATTTTCATTTGTTCGGGCGTGGAGTTTTGAGCTTCGTCGAGGACAATAAAAGAATCGTTGAATGTTCTGCCTCTCATGTATGCAAGCGGTGCTATCTCGATTATGTTCCTTTGCAAGTATTGATGCAGTTTTTCTGCCTCCAACATTTCATATAAAGCATCATAAAGCGGGCGGAGGTATGGATTTATTTTTTCCTGTAAATCACCCGGCAAAAAACCTAATTTTTCGCCGGCTTCTACGGCAGGACGCACTAAAATTACTCTTCCTGTTTTCTTGTTTATCAGATAATGCACAGCCATAGCCATTGCAAGGTAAGTTTTTCCGGTCCCTGCGGGACCTATTGAGAAAACAATTTCGTTTTCCTTTATTGACTCTATATATTTTTTCTGGGCAGAATTTTTTGGGACGATATGTTTACGGCTTGTCGAAACTTCTATTTTATCTTGTAAAATCTCTTCCAAATTATCTCCTTTGTTTTTGTTTGTTTTTCGAATTGCAAAAAGAACGTCATCTTCCGTTATAGAATCGGCATTTCCGGATAACGATAAAATTTTGTCTATAAATTCTTTGGCTTTAGACACTTCTTCGACCCTTCCCTTTAAAGCTATGTCGTCGCCCCGGCCTATGACGGCGATATTAAATTCTTTTTCTAAAAGACGCAGTAATTTATCGTTTCTGCCGAGTATCCTTAAAGTTTGTTCTTTGTTGGCAAGAGAGATTTTTTGAGTGACTGTTTTACTCATGTATTAATAAGATATTAGAAAACGTCCAAGGATAAGTCAACTGTGAAAATTCCAAATAACAAATTCCAAATTACAAACAAATCCCAATTACCCAAATTCCAATAACCAAAACTTAAAATTTATTTGGAATTTTTGGCATTGGTTATTGGGTATTATTTGCCCTCTGGAATTTCTTCGAAAGTCCGAGGATTAAGTCCATGAAAATCCATGATTTTCTAGGGATGATTTGGTGCTTGGAATTTGTAAGTTATAAGTGTTTCACAACCAAATCCCCGACCTCAGTAGTTGAATAACCCATTTTCCCTGCAGCCAGTGATTTTAGTTCTGTGCGGACAATTGTTATGACTGCCTGTTCTATTGCTTCCCCCGCTTTTGTTTCTCCCAAATTTTCCAGCATCATCGCGCCGGCACAGATTGCAGCCAAGGGGTTTATTACGTTTTTCCCCGTATATTTCGGGGCGCTTCCGCCGATGGGCTCGAACATAGAAACTCCTTTAGGGTTTATGTTGCCGCCGGCGGCTATACCCATACCTCCCTGAATCATAGCGCCTAAATCGGTTATGATATCCCCGAACATATTATCCGTGACTATGACATCAAACCACTCCGGGTTTTTAACGAACCACATAGTTGTAGCGTCAACGTGTGCATAATCGGTTTTGATATCAGGGTATTCTTTTGCCACTTCGTTAAAAGTCCTCTGCCAAAGGTCCCAGGCAAAAGTCAAAACGTTTGTCTTGCCGCAAAGCGTAAGTTTTTTTGCTTTGTTTCTTTTTCTCGTGAGTTCGAACGCATATCTGATGCAGCGCTCGACGCCTTTACGGGTATTATATGAAATCTGTATCGCTACTTCGTCTTTCATGCCTTTTTTCTGAAATTCGCCCATGCTTTTATAAAGCCCTTCGGAATTCTCGCGTACCACGACAAAATCGATATCTTCGGGCTTCTTGTCTTTCAAAGGACAAAAAGCGGCGTTATAAAGTTTTATAGGACGAAGGTTTATATACTGGTCTAAAGAGAATCTCAAGTTTAAAAGGATTCCCGTTTCAAGAATTCCGGGTTTTACATCTGGATGTCCTATTGCGCCCAGATAGATTGCTGAATATTTTTTAAGTTCTTCAATATCCTCTTTATCCAGCGTTTTGCCGGTTTTCAGATATCTTTCACCGCCGAAATCGAACGTTTTTGCCTCGTAACTAAATCCGAACTTCTTGCTGGCCGCTTCTATTACTTTCATCCCTTCCCTGATTACTTCCGGACCTGTTCCGTCACCCGGAATAACCGCAATTCTATATTTTTTCATTTGTTTTACCCCTTGCCCTGTTGACTCGTCCACCATTGTAGCGGTGGCGGACGGTCTTACGAGGATTAGTTTAAGGGTGATATTATGAGGAATATACGCTCTTTAGTCAAGTTTTAACGGGTTAAGCGTTATGCTAAAATTGGCCCATTATGGATGATATAACAGGGAAACTGGCAAGTTTTAAGAATAAGTTGAAGGAAATACGGAGGCTTCTTTGACTTAGAAAATAAAGAAAAAGAAATCAGCCGCTTGAACGCTGAAATCGAGAAGGACGGGTTTTGGCAGAATGTGCAACGCGCAAAAGAGGTGATGAAAAAGCTCGACTTGCTGAAAGAAGAGCGGACCAAATGGAATAAACTACATAAAGAAATTGAGGATACGGAACTTTTATATCAATTGGCTCAAGAAGAGGAAAACCAGGAAGCTTTGCAGGAGGTTTCATCCGTACTTCTAAAAATAGAAAAAGAAATAGAAAAATGGGATTTGGAAGTTTTGTTGTCCGACCCTAACGATAAAAAAGGCTGTTTCATTACTATAAAACCCGGGGCGGGCGGAACGGAATCTTGTGATTGGGCGCAGATGCTTCTGCGTATGTATCTAAGATGGGGAGAACGAAACGATATGGACGCAGAGGTTGTGGATATCAGCCCGGGAGATGAAGCCGGTATAAAATACGCGAGTCTGCTTTTTCCGAAAGATTTTTCTTACGGCTATTTAAAAAGTGAAAAAGGGATACACAGGTTGGTAAGGATTTCCCCTTTTGATTCCGCCAGAAGACGGCATACTTCTTTTGCTTCTGTAGAAGTTATGCCTAAAGTAGACGAGGAACTTGAAATAGAGATTAATGACTCGGATTTGAAAATAGATACCTTTCGTTCTTCCGGCCCGGGCGGGCAGCATGTAAATAAAACAGATTCGGCGGTTCGAATAACGCATATCCCGACGGGTATAGTCGCCAGCGCGCAAACCGAAAAATCCCAGCATCAGAATAAGCAGATCGCAATGGAGATGCTGAAATCGCGGATTTATCAGCATTTTCAGGCTATAGAAAAAGAGAAACAAAAAAAGTTGGCCGGTGAAAAAAAAGATATAGAATGGGGGAATCAGATACGCAGTTACGTCCTTTATCCTTATACGCTGGTTAAAGACCATCGAACCGGCACCGAACAGACAAACGCCGACGATGTGTTGGACGGAAACATCGACCCTTTTATTTTTGATTATCTAAGGGGAAAAACGAGCAAGTGAAAAAAACGGAATGTATAAAAATAGGTTCTGAAGGGTTGGGAAAATCCGCAATCTTGAAAGCCAAAGAAGTTTTGGAAAAAGGCGGGATAATCGCTTTGCCTACCGAAACGGTATATGGCTTGGTTGCAGACCTCTTTTCCGAAAAAGCGATAAGAAAAATATATGAAATCAAGGGAAGAGATTTTTCCAAGCCTTTGTCCGTTTTTGTCCCTGACGTCGAAAAAATAAGTTTGTATGTTGAAAAATTTCCCGATTTTGCGTATAAGTTGATGAAAAAGTTTTGTCCGGGACCCCTAACGGTGGTGCTTAAGAAAAAAATCGGACTAAATGTGCCGCTTAAAACGGAAACGCTGGGATTTAGAATTCCGGACAATTCCGTGCCGCTTGCTTTATTAAAAGGGTACGGTCCGTTGGTTTCGACAAGCGCGAATATTTCCGGTAAAAAAGATGCTTTAAATGCGGAGGAAGTCAAAAGTTATTTTGACGGAAAAATCGACCTGATTTTAGACGGCGGCTCGACAATTGTGAAAACCCAGCACCAGAGTGAAGCTCGATGCTGGACTAGTCCCGTACCGTCCGCCATCGAAGCAGTGGCGGACTGGTGTGGGGTGCCTTCTACTGTAATTGACTGTACGGGTCATTCGCCTAAAATAATCAGAGAAGGTAAAATTAAAAAAAAAGATATAGAGGAAATAATAGAAAACCAGGGGGACTTCGCACTCCTGTAGGGAGTGCTTCGGGAGGATAAAAATGGGCGGCGGAATGTCTATTGCTTTGGGAAGCGACCATGCAGGATTAAAATACAAGGAGGCAATTAAGAAGCATCTCACCGATAAAGGGATTAAAGTAATTGACTTTGGCACCAATTCGGAAGAGGCATGCGATTATCCGAATTTTGTTAGGCCTGTAGCGGAAGCAGTCGCAAAAGGGGAGACCGATTACGGCATTGTACTCGGAGGTTCGGGTAATGGCGAAGCGATAGTAGCTAATAAAGTCAAAGGCGTCCGTTGTTCTTTATGTTGGAGTCATGATACGGCAAAATGGGCGAGAGGCCACAATAATGCGAATGTCCTTGCAATCGGGCAGAGGACTATTCCGCTTGATTTGGCGATTAAGATTGTGGATATATGGCTTTCGACGCCGTTCGATGGAGGAAGGCATCAAAGAAGGGTTGATTTGATAACCGAAATAGAAAATAAATGGTGTTAGAGGTATAATCTAAAATAAAGTAGCAAGTAGAGAGTAGAGAGTAGAGAGTGATAAGTAGAAAGAATTAAAATAAGATATTAGAGTTTTCTCTCTACTTTCTTCTTTCTACTCTCTACTTATTAGAAAAGGGGTGAAAATGGAGCAAAAAATATTTCTTAACGGCGAATTTGTTTCAAAAAAAGAAGCAAGAATTTCCGTTTATGACCACGGGCTTCTTTACGGAGACGGCGTCTTCGAGGGCTTAAGGAGTTATAACGGCAGAATATTTAAGTTGCAGGAACATATGGATAGGTTATATAAATCTGCCAAATATATTTGTCTTGATATTCCGCTTAAAAAGGAAAAACTTATTGAAACCGTCATAAAAACGGCCCATCTAAACGGCTACACCGATTGTTATATCAGAGTAGTGGTAACACGCGGCGAAGGCGATTTGGGCCTTGATCCCGACAAATGTTCAAACCCCACTATTTTTATCATAGTGGATAAAATCGTATTGTATCCCGATAAATTTTATAAAGAAGGCATGGAAGTAATTACTGTTCCGACCCAGCGCAATGCTTCTCACAATTTGGAACCGCAGGTTAAATCTTTGAATTATCTGAATAATATACTGGCAAAAATCGAAGCAAAAAACGCAGGGTTCGAAGAAGCAATCATGTTGAATAGAGAAGGTTTTATAACGGAATGCACAGGAGATAATATTTTTATAATCGAAGGCAATGTTTTAAAAACTCCGCCTGCTTACATGGGTTTTCTCGGCGGAATAACGAGAAAAGTGGTGATGGAAATTGCCGAGAAGCTATCTATTGGGGTACGGGAGGAAGTAATTTCAAGGTATAACCTATTTAACGCCCAGGAATGTTTCCTTACGGGCACGGCGGCGGAAATAATTCCGATAGTTAAAGTCGACGGAAGAATTATCGGCGATGGCAAAATTGGAAATGTAACAAATAAAATCCGAACTGCTTTCAAAAAATTGATAGAGAAAGAGGGAACGCCGTATCTGTGAAAAGATACCAGAAAACAGAGAACAGATGACAGATGACAGAAAAAATCTGAAATCTGATTTCTGACCTCTGATTTCTGATTTTACCCGAACAGAGTGAGGGAAAATGTATAACAGGTTTACTGAAAGAGCAAGAAGAGTATTAGCTTTGGCTAAGGAAGAAGCAAGACGTCTGGGGCATGACTTTGTCGGGACGGAACACATCATTTTGGGAATCCTAAGGGAAGGTTCCGGCGGCGCTTTAGCTGTTTTGCAAAGGATGAACATGCATGCGGATTTACTTAGAGAAGCTACTGAAGAGATAACGGGCAAAGGACCCAGTGTCCTCAATTTCGGCGAGATTTCTTTTACGCCCAAAGCCAGAAGAGTTTTGGAATTGGCAATGGAAGAGTCAAGAAATCTCGGACATAGTTATGTAGGCACGGAACATTTACTTCTGGGCATTTTACGGGAAAAAGAAGGCATAGGCGCGCAAATTCTCGGCGATTTGGGCATAACCATAGAAAAAGTAAGAGAAGAAATAATCCGAATTCAAGGAGGATTTATTTCTTCTGCCAGCGCTTATGATTCCCGTTCGTCCGCAGGCAGCGGACAAGAACCGGGAAGAAACGAATTTTTTAATAAAGCTCAACAGCAGAAAAAAGTTAAAACTTCTGCTTTGGACGTTTTCGGCAGAGATATAACGGAACTGGCAAGAGAAAATAAATTAGACCCGATTATCGGCAGAAAAAAAGAGATAGAAAGAATTTTACAGATTTTGTGCAGAAGAAAAAAGAATAATCCTGTGCTTATAGGAGACGCGGGTGTCGGCAAGACGGCAATCGTGGAAGGATTGGCACAGGAAATTGTTCAAAAAAATGTGCCCGAAGCTTTAATGTTTAAAAGAATTATTGCCCTTGATTTAGCTTTAATGGTGGCGGGAACCAAATACCGGGGGCAGTTCGAAGAAAGAATCAAAGCGGTCCTTAATGAAATAAGACAGGACAGCAATATAATTATATTTATAGACGAGATACATACCCTGGTGGGCGCAGGCGCTGCGGAAGGCGCTATCGATGCCTCCAATATATTAAAACCTTCTCTGGCGCGCGGCGAGATGCATTGTATAGGCGCCACAACACCCAGCGAATACAGAAAGTATATAGAGAAGGACCCCGCTCTCGAAAGAAGATTTCAGCCGATTATAGTCCATCCGCCGTCTGTGGACGAAACCGTCGAGATATTGAAAGGGTTAAAAACAAAATACGAGAACCATCACAAAGTTATTATTCCAGACGCTTCCCTGTGGGCAGCGGCTCTTTTTTCGGAACGCTATATATCCGAGAGGTTTTTGCCCGATAAAGCAATAGATGTAATGGATGAAGCTTGCTCAAAAACAAAACTATTCAAGAAGAACCCGAAGAACATAGACTTGCAGACGGAAAAGAAACTTTCTGCTGTCCAGAAAGATAAGAATGATGCTGTAAGGTTGCAGGATTTCGAAAAAGCGGCTCAGCTTAGAGACAAGGAACGGACATTAAAAGAACAGATGGAGTTAAAGAGAAGAGTCGTCGTCGATGTCCAAGATATTGCCGAGGTAGTATCGAAATGGACGGGGGTTCCTTTGCAACAGCTTCAACAGGAAGAAACCACAAGACTGCTTAATATGGAAGAATCAATACATAAAAGAGTAATCGGACAAAACGAAGCTGTCGTATCCCTGGCAAAAACCATAAGGCGTTCTCGGTCGGGTTTAAAAGACCCAAAACGTCCAATAGGAGTATTTGTTTTTCTCGGTCCTACCGGGGTAGGTAAAACCGAACTTGCCAAAGCATTGGCCGAATTTTTATTCGGCAGCGAAGACGCTCTGATAAGGCTGGACATGTCCGAATTTATGGAAAAGTTTGCGGTTTCGCGGTTAGTGGGCGCGCCGCCTGGTTATGTCGGTTACGAGGAAGGCGGCGAACTGACTGAAAAAGTGAGAAGAAAACCTTACTCTGTAGTTTTATTGGATGAAATTGAGAAAGCCCATCCGGATGTTTTTAATATATTACTGCAGGTGATGGAAGACGGCCGCTTGACCGATAATTTGAACCATACCGTGGATTTTAGGAATGTCGTTTTGATAATGACTTCCAACATAGGCAGCGAAACATTGATAAAAGGTTCAACTTTGGGCTTTCAGTCACATAGCGATAGGGCCGCCGATTATCAACAAATGAAAACTAAGCTGACGGATGAATTGAAAAGGACTTTCAAGCCGGAGTTTTTGAACAGAATAGATGAAGTCATCGTTTTCCATTCTCTCGCTAAAGATGATTTAAAACAAATTGTGGATATAATGCTTGAAAAAGTAAAAGTCCGTTTGCAAGAATATAAGCTGGACTTGAAACATACTTCTGAAGTCAGCGAATTTTTGATAGAAAAGGGATATGATAAGATTTACGGAGCGCGTCCTTTAAGAAGAGCGATACAAAAATTCATAGAAGACCCTCTTGCGGAAAAAATATTAAAAGGCGAGATTTCCCGCGGGTCTTCTGTGGAGATTTGCGTCGAAAACAATGAGTTGAAGTTTATCAGCAAAGCTCCTATTAAGAAAATTGTTCGCGTGCAACGTCAAAACCAGAATAATGCTAATACGCGAAGGCGTGCACAAGGTTCGGGCAAAAAACCGTTAATAATCACGTAACTAATAAAAGAATCCTCCCTTAAAATCGGCGGACTTTTTGATTTTAAAGTGAAAAATCTCGTTAAAAATATAATCCTTTTCTTCTCATTTTTATTTGTCCCTGTTAATTTGATTTTATGCCAGAATGTTTTTAACAACATAGATTGGCAGTTCAGCATAAAGTGGGAAGATATCCCGCTATCCGAAATACCTCTGTTGGACACAAACATCCAAATACTGGACGGGCGTGCCGACGTATTTTTCGCATTTTCTAAATTCGAACTTTCTGACGAAGTTTCATTAAAAGCCGAAGGCAATATAACTAACGGCAAAATTCTTTTGAATAAATGGAACGAGGAAATTAGTCAACTTAATGGGAGTTTTACCATCGAGGATAAAAAATTAAATATCGCTCCGTTAACGGGTAGAATGGATGCTGCCCCTTTTGCCGCCCGAGCGGAAATGGATTTGGTGCCGCCTTATTTTTTCCAGGCAAATGTAAATGCAGAAAGCGTGCTCCTTGAAGAAATATCATCCTTTTTGCCTTTCCTCAAAGATTACACTGCTTTTAAATTGCCTGCCGAGGCACAATTCGATATCAAAGGTTCTTTACGCGAGGGACCATTGGAACTGACTACGATTTTTCAGGAGGTTGCTTTATATTCCGTTCTTTTAAGCAATGTGGAAATTTCTTTCAATTGGCTCGACAATAAACTGATACTCAAAAATTTCTATGCCAATTTGGGCGAAGGAAGAATTTCGGGGGAAGGGAAACTCATTTTAAATCAGAAAAGTAGCGAGTAGCAAGTAGAGAGTAGAGAGAAAAAATACGCAATATTCAGTTCTATCTACTTTCTACTCTCTACTTTCTACTTTTTACTTTTTATGGCTTACAAACAATCTCTTAATTGGCTTTATGGTTTAGAAGGACACGGGATAAAATTGGGGCTTTCGAATATAAGAAGGGTTCTTGAGCATTTTGATAATCCGCACCTTGCATATCCTGTTATTTTGGTTGCCGGTACAAACGGCAAAGGCTCAGTCGCTTCGTTTATTGCTCATATTTTGCGGGAAGCGGGTTTGAAAATAGGTCTTTATACTTCCCCGCATCTTATAACGATAAGAGAAAGAATCAGCATACTTCAGGGTGATAAGAAGACAGATATATCTCGCTCAGCTCTTGCCTATTTTGTCAAAAAGTTAAAAGAAGAAATTAAGAAAATTTTCGATCGTCCGCCTTATTCCCGTCCGACTTTTTTCGAGGTTTTGACAGCGCTTTCATTTTTATATTTCAAAAGAGAAAAAATAGATGCGGCGGTTTACGAAGTCGGGTTAGGGGGACGGCTTGACGCCACGAATGTGTCCGAGCCGCTCCTTTCAGTAATAACAAGTATAGGGCTTGAGCATACGAATTATTTGGGCAAGACCCTTTCATCCATAGCAAAAGAAAAAGGCGGGATCATAAGAGAAAACACGCCGCTGGTTACCGGCGCAGAAGGCGAAGCGCTCGCTACTCTAATCGAACTTGCAAGAGAAAAAAATGCCCCTATCTTTATATACGGCAGAGATTTTTCCGTGAAACATTACAAAGAAGATTTTTTCCGTCAGACCCTGTATATCAAAGGCATAAAAAATTCTTATCCGAATGTTTCTATAAATTTAAAAGGCAAGTGGCAGCATCTTAACGCAAGTTTGGCTGTTGCCGCTTCCGAAATTTTATCCCAAAAATTCCCGATAAAAAAAGAGCATATATATAAGGGTTTAAAGAAAACCACTTGGCCGGGGAGGCTTGAAGTCATAGGTACATCCCCACGCCAAAACTGCTGGTGTGGGGGGAAACCGATTTTCATTCTTGACGGCGCGCACAATCCGCACGCGGCAAAAATTTTAAAAGAAGAGATTATCAAACTAAAATCCACGGGCTCGAATATCAAAATGATTTTCGGCGTGTTGAAGGACAAAGACAGAACGGAAATAATGAAAGAAATTTTCCCCGTCGCAGACGAAATAATTTTAAGCAAACCTAAAACTGAAAGGGCAGTGCCTTTAAACGTTTTGAGAAAAGAAGGTAAAACTTATAACCGAAATATAACAATAAGTAAGAATCTCTCAGAAACTATAAAAAAACTTAAAAAATGTAAAAACGATATCATTTTAATATGTGGCTCTTTATATCTTGTGGGCGAGGCAAGAAGCATACTGCTGAAAAAGAAACAGGAATAGAGAAGACAGTTAATAGTGTATAGTTTATGGTTGATAGATTAAAGAATCTGAAAGGGCAAAAACAGTCTAAATGCCAACGACTATAAACCAATAACTATTAACTGTTTTTTATCTCGCTATCATATCTCTTACTCTGTCTGCGGCATGTTCTGCGTGTTTGGCGATTTGTCCGATAAGATTGCCGAGTTTAAGCAGATGATATATTGAAAGCGGATCTATAGAAAGATTAAACGTTTTTTTCGCAAATGCGTTGCCTATTTGGTCGTCTTCCCATTCTTTTAGGTGGACTTCTTTTATGGTTTCTTTTATTTTGTCGCGGAGTTTTTCCGAACTTGCAAAAGAAACGATTTCCTTCACGTGTATTATTACTTTTTCAAATGATTCGATGCATTCGATAACTTTGTAAAGGTGATTCAATAAATCATCTTTTATTTCTTTAGGTACTTTTGTTTTCCTGAAATGCAGCCATACAACGGTGTCTTCCGCAAAATCAAGTATTGAATCCTGTTCGCTAAGGAGTCTTAGGAATACGCCCGTATCCACGGGAAGCAGTATGGTTTTAGGCAGATGTGCTGTGATATTTCCCTTAATAAGATCCGCCTCGTGTTCCAGTGCCATAACTTTCTCGCTCAATTTTTCGCTTTCCTCATAATTTCCTTCGCAATAAGTTGTTATACAATCTTTTAAAACCGCCACACATTCTTTTATCTTTCTGGCATGCTCTAAAAGTTTATCAAAAGGTGAAGTTCTAAGTGCTCCTACTATAGGTATACGCGGCATACAATATCACCTCCTATTTTTATTTATCTGAATAATTTTATTAAACCGAAATATACTGGAATAGTTAATAAAGCGGTAACCGGAACAGTTAGAAGCCAGGAGTAAAGTATTTTTTTAATTAGTCCGAGGTCCAGCGCATCTAACCCTCTTGCCAGCCCGATGCCGATGACTGCTCCGACAACAGCATGCGTGGTGGATACGGGCATCCCGAGTTTCGATGCTATTAAGATTGATGTTGCAGCCGAGAAATCTATCGTAAATCCGCGTGTGTTGCTGAGTTTTGTTATTTTTTTGCCTATCGTTTCCATTACTCTATGCCCCCAGGTACTGATACCAAGGGCAATTCCTATGCCTCCAAACCCCAAAAGCCATATGGGGACCGAAACCTTAGAACCTATTTCTCCCGTTTTTAATATAGCATAAATTGCCGCAACGGGACCTATAGCATTTGCCACATCGTTTGCTCCGTTTGACAAAGCCATATAACCCGAAGTCATGACCTGCAAACGTTTGAAGATACTTTCCACTTTGCCGGCTTTTTTCGTGAGTTGGCTGTTCCATATCCACAGTATAAGAATAATCAACAAAGCAACAGATGCCGCAATTATTAATTTATATCCCTGCAGTAAACTGCCTAATCCGGTTTTGAAGATAAGAGAGAAAAATATTATGGAGATTGTGATGATTATAATGAACGGCGACATTACTGTTGCCGCTTTTTTTCTGCTTTTGGATTTAAAAACAAATTTAACCAAGAGTTTAAAAATCGAAAAAGCCATTAATCCGGAAAGTATCGGAGAAGTTACCCATGATAGCGCAATTTCTCCCATTTTAGTCCAACTGATAGCGTCTTTGCCTCCGCAAATAAAACCGAACCCTATAAGTGCGCCGACAATAGAATGGGTGGTGGAGATGGGCCAGGATTGCCAAGTTGCAAAAGTAATCCATAACCCTGCGGCAAAAAGCGCCGATATAAATCCTATCACTGCGGTCCCGGAATCTTTGATAAAAGCGGGGTCGACAATTCCTTTTCTGATAGTATCGGTAACATGAGAACCTATGAAAGTTGCTCCGACTAAAGTCAATATTGATGCGATTACTACGGCTTGTTTATAGGTAATGGCTTTTGCCCCCACGGCCGAGGCCATAGAGTTCGCGACGTCATTTGCGCCTATGTTCCAGGCTACATAAAGCCCCATTAAAAAGCCGCTGAAAAGAAGGAGAAGAGGTATATCCATATTGAATTAAACCCGATTCAAATGGTTAGAATTTTTAACGTATTCTAACATAACCGATTTATAATTTCTTTTTTGCGTTGATACTCAAAATGACCAGCAAATAAAACACATTAATATATACAAATAAATCGCCGAAACGGGTATAAAAAGTTTCGGCATCAGAAGGCATAATTTTTTCCGCGGTAAAGCCGCGCGCTCCGGCGGCCTTGCCGTCTTCGTTTAATATTTTAACGGGTCTTCCGTAAGAATCAATAAATCCGCTTATGCCGTTGTTTGCCGCCCTAACTACCGGTCTTCTGTTTTCTACGGCTCGGAATACCGAATGCGTAAAATGCTGCCATAGGGCGGGGGACTGATTAAAGTGGGCATCATTTGTGATCACAACCAGAAAAGAGGCTCCCTTATTTACGAAATTTCTGGATAAATCGGGGAACAAATCTTCGAAACAGATGAGAACAGCAAAAGACGGTTTTCGGTTATCCCCGCCTGTCTGGCGGAAGCGGGCAGGGGTTATCGGTGTTCGGAAAACAGTGTATTCATTACCTTCGCTGAAATTGCCTATCTGCGGGAAAATATTGCCCAAAAAGAATAAAAAATTTTTTAAAGGAATATATTCCGCAAAAGGCACAAGGTGAATTTTATTATAAATTTGGTTTATCTCGCCGTCGGGTAAAATAAGTAGAGCAGAATTATAATCTTTGTTGTTTTGACAGGTAACCGCTCCGAAAAGCAAAGGCACATCCAGATAACGAGTCAAATTTTGGACTTTCTGGAATAAAGCGCTGTTGATATTTATATAATCCGGGTATGACGTTTCCGGCCAAATGACCAAAGAGATATCATGGTCTGTTCCGGCGTAAATACTCAATTCAGCATAAGTGTTCACGATTTCTTCCGAATATTTTTCGTCCCATTTTTCTGTTTGGGGAATATTACCCTGAATAACGCTGATTTTTATGTTTTTCCTGTTTATATCTTCTTTTAAGATAATTTTCCCGCCGACTACGAATGTAGCTGTTATTATTAAGAATGAAAATATCAAATTCCTTAAGTGTTTCCGGGTTTTCGAAAAGATAAAATCCGCAATTGCTGCATTTACCGTAACAATCAGGAACGAAACGCCGTAGATGCCTGTTATTGAAGAAATTTGTATAAAGGGGATATTTTGCCATTGGCAGTAACCGAGTAAAGACCATGGGAAAGCTATTAGCAGGTGAGTTCTTGCCAATTCGAATATAATCCATAAAGGCGGAGCAATAAATAATATGGGATAATCCGTTTTTAGTCTAAAAAATTTAAGAAATAATCCGAAAAAGCCAAAAAAGAGAGCAAGGTAAGCGGATAAAACAACATAACCCAAGGAAGTCACATAATTAAGCCACCAGATGTGAGGTAACCAGAAAACAAGTCCTGCAGAGTAGTAAAAAATAAACGTATTTTTTGCTGAGGTTTCTTTTGGAACAGAAAATAACGGCACTAGCGCTATCCACGCCAAAAACGAAAGGTTGAAAGGAGGAAAAGAAAATAATAAAAGAAGAGCCGACAATATTGCCGATATGAAATCCGCATAATATCTTTTAATCCGTGTAATCACTTTTTTATTATAACATTAATGGCATTTTGGCTTGAAAAGTATTATATTTAGATAAAGAAACTGAACGGATATACGTGGATATATGTAGAAATACGATAGAAATACATTGTAGTTAAGGCAATATATTTCCATGTGCTTCTGTTTAATTTTAAAAAAGGAAAAATTATGGGCTGGCAGATAAAAACAAAAGACGGCGCTATTTATGGTCCCGTTGATTCTGAAACTTTGAACAAGTGGGTCCAAGAGAAGAGAATTTTGGAAGAGGATTTTGTCTGGCTCGAAGGAAAGAACGAATGGATAACGATAAAATCCGTCCCTGAATTGCAGTATTTATTTAAAGAAGGTGCTCATCCGCCGGTTAGACAAGAAATTCATCAAGCAAAAGGTCCAGAACAAAAGAGCTCCACAGACGCTCTTTACGATGATAAAAATATACTTACAGACCAACTCATAGCCGATGCTTGGCGGGCTATGCTTGCAAAAGGAATATGGTCGATTATCGGCGCGATAGTTCTGATTGGTTTGGCTGGTTTGGCTATTTATATGGTGGGTGCGCTTATAGTTATGCTTACATCTTTTATTTTTCCTCATCTTATTTTTATAGGTTGGCCTCTCTTCTTACTAATAATTGTTGCTTCTTTTAATTTAGGCTGGGCAGGTTATTGTTTAAAGATAGCCCGCAGAGAAAAAGTGAGTGCGGGCACTGTTTTTGCGGGTTTTAAGAGCAATTATATTTGGCAAGCTTTAGGAGCTATATTGTTAATAGGTTTTCTATGTCAATTGGCCGGGGCTGTATCTTTTGGAATCTGGGGTTTTTATCTGCAATTATCATATATGTTGAGCTTCTTTTTTATTTTTGACGAAAACAGGGGACCTTGGCAGTCAATGAAAGCGAGTTTCGACGCGACCAAAGGTTATAAGTGGCGGATAATGTCCGTGCAGATAATATGCATGCTGCTCGGGATATTATTTTTGGGGATAGGTCTTTTCGTGACTATACCTCTTGCATATATAGCTACGGCATCCCTTTATTATCGTATTCGCACGGGACGCATAGCCGAGAAACATTTGCGCACGAGTTTTGCCGAATACTTAATAGTTTTAATCCCTTTTATAATTATGATTTTTGTGGTTATGTTAATATTGACAAACGCTTTTAAAGAACAGTTGCCGTCATTACTTGCACAAATAAAGCCGATGTTGGAAAATTTACCTAAACCACAACTAAAATAATTCCATGAACGAACAGTTTGGATTAGTGCTTATAACGGAAAGGTCGCTGGGGCGGTCAATAACAGGTCATATAATAAAAGACATCTTTTCGCGCGGGGTAAAACCATTGGAACTTCTTGAAGCGAGGATGTATGCCCCCAGCGAGAAACTAATTCGGGAATATATCAAATTGATATTGGACGAAAATTTCAAGGATTATTTAAAAAGGCAATATATAGAAAGAAACAAAGGACCTTCAAGAAAAAGAATGATACTTTTGCTTTTTAAAGGCGAGGATGCGATATCGCAGATAAGGGGTATTGTCGGAAGCATCAGCAGGAGAATTGACGGGACCTTGCGCAATTCGTTTGCGGAATTTATTGAAGATAAAGAAGGAGAGATTACAGGTTTTATAGAACCGGTTGTGATAATTATTCCCGACGAAGAACATGCGAAAGACGTAATAAGTCTGTGGGCTGAATACAGCCAGTCTGACGGTGGATTGCTTAATGATTTGATAGATTGGAAAAAGTTGCTTGCTCAGTGGAACAGCCAGGAATATGAAACATTAAAATACAGAGACGGCATTACTACCGCGCCCAAAGAAATGCTTGACAACATTCAGCAGACACTTGTCCTTATCAAGCCCGACAATATCTATACGAAGTCGCACAGAGTGGGCGCTATAATCGACGCGCTTGCGGGACCGGGATTAAAAATGATAGGCGTCAAAGCGGTTAATATGTCTGTAGAGCAAGCGCTTGAGTTCTATCGGCCCATAGAAGGTAATTTGATTAAAAAATACGGCGAAGAAAACGGCAAAAAAGCGTTCGCCGAAATTATAAAATTTATGACGGGATTCAACCCTTATAAAGTTTCCGAAGAGGATAAAAAAGAAGCACACGGCGGGAGACAACAGCAATCACTGGCGCTTGTGTATCAGGGCCCTTTTGCTCTGGACAGAATAAGGAACAAAATCGGAGCGACCGACCCGCTGGAAGCGGCACCCGGCACGATAAGAAGAGAATTCGGACATGACATATGAAAAACGGCGTTCATGCATCCGATTCCTTAGAAAGCGTACAAAGAGAATTAAAGATTATAGATATAAACGGCAAAAAGTTAAAAGATATAGTT
>JAQURI010000011.1 GCA_028715665.1 Candidatus Ratteibacteria bacterium | reverse complement strand
GGAACTCTTTGACTTTACTGTCAAAATGATGGGTATCAAGCAATAGTTTTTTATCAACTTTACCCGAGAAAATTAGTTTATTGATGCCTGATTCTTTTAGGATAGTTATGAGCTTTTCAATTTCACCAAGATGCAGCCAATAAACCTTTTTGTTTTGCTTGGTAATATTTTTTTGGGTTATGCCCTTTAACGCCAAGATTAAAACGTTTTCCCGTCTCTTTTTTATCTTGTCGATAATCAATGCGGGCAATTCGCCCGCCCCCGCTACTACGGCTATTCTTTCCATATCTTCACCAATGTAAAATGCAAAAATCAAATATCACCCCTAGAAATTCAGAGAATTTCAGGGACTAAGTCCTCGGAATTTCAAAGAAATTCCAGAGGGAAATGACATATTAAAGTGTAAATAGAATATTCTAAATCACCAATAACCGAAGTTTTTACTTAAGCGTTATTTAGTATTCTGTTTTGGTGTTTGATTATTCATTTTTGATTTTTAATTTTTGATATTTAATATTACTTCGTTATCCCTCTCTTTGATTTCTCTATAAATGAGACCATGTGTTTTACTTCCGCCTGGCCGGGAAATTGCTCTTTCAACCGAGCCACAGCTTGTGATGTATTTAGTTCGGACCTGAATATGATCTTAAAGACTTCCTTCAGCAGATTAATAACTTCTTCCGGGAAATTATTCCTCCTCAACCCCACAGAATTCAGGTTATATATTTTTAACGGATGCCCGTCCGCTTTCGCGTAGGGTAGAACATCTTTTACGACTTTGGAACAACCCCCGATAATAGACAGCTTGCCTATGTTTACAAACTGATGAACTCCAACCAACCCGCCCAGAATCGCGTTGTCTTCTATGTTGACATGACCGCCGAGCGCCGCGGCATTAGCCATTACGATACCGCTTCCGAGTCGACAGTTATGCGCAACGTGAGAGTAAGCCATAAGATAATTATTGTCTCCCAAAATAGTTGCCTTGCCTTCTTCCGTTGACCTATTTATCATCACATATTCCCTGATCACATTATTATTACCTATTTTAAGATAGGTCTTTTCGCCTTTATATTTAAAATCCTGCGGCGGAGTGCCTAAAACAACTCCTTTGGAAATATAACAATTCCTTCCTATCGTGGTGTCCCCCTCGATAAAAACATTAGGCCCAATTTTAGTGTTTTCACCGATAATTACGTTTTTTTCTATAGTGGTATACGGCCCTATTTCCACTCCTTTTTCTAAATGCACCTTTTCATGGACCACGGATGTAGGATGAATTTTCACGCCTTCCTGCTTGTTGTTCAAAGAAGAAACGGCTGTCTTTGCTTTTTTAAATTTATTTTTTATATGTATATCAACCATTTATCGGTTTTTTCCTTTCAAACTTTAAAATCCGCCTATGTCGGCGGATCTTATGATTTATGTTTTGTCAACCAAAGAAAATATGAAATCCGCTTCCGCAACGACTTTGTCCGCAACCGTGGCGGAAGAATGGACTTTCCCCGTTCTTTCTTTGAGTTTTAATATTTCCACTTCGATAAGCAGCTGGTCTCCGGGCAAAACGGGTTTTCTAAATTTCGCATTTTCTATTACCGCAAAGAACGGCAATTTATCCCCGCTTTTTGATTTGCTTAACAGCAACACACCTGCCACCTGAGCCATTGTTTCTAACGTCAAAACAGCCGGCATTACCGGGAAATCCGGAAAATGTCCCTGGAAAAATTCTTCGTTGCCGGTAACCGACTTAATCCCTACCGCACGCTTTTTACCGAGCGAAAGAATCTTATCCACAAACAGGAAAGGATATCTATGCGGTAGTATTTTTTTGATTTCTTTTAAATCCATTACTTCCCCCATATCTTCTCCTCCTTTAATTATTTTCTTTACCATTTTTATGTTTAAATCGTGTCCGCTCTTCACGCCGATTATATGAGTGTTTTTTAAATGTTTCCCGCTCAAATAAAGGTCTCCGATTACGTCTAAAGCTTTGTGACGCGCGATCTCATTAGGAAATCTCAAACCATCATTTAAAACCTTATCTTTATCTATAACAACGGCATTTTCTAAACTTCCGCCTTTTATCAACCCTTTCTCCTTAAGCGCTTCTACTTCTTCAAGCATACAAAACGTTCTTGCCGGAGCGATTTGTTTTGCAAACGTCTCGCCGTCTTCAAAAGATAGCGAACAGTTATTGCCAATGAAATTTCCCTTCTTGCATTCCATAAGACTTTCGGGAAATTCGAAAGTATACGTAACATTCCTTGAATTAGAAGGTAGCAGTACAAGATACGAGTCATTTTCGGGATTTGAAACTATATAAGGACAGGGGGGAGTAAAAGTTTCCTTTTTCTTGCCGTAAAAAATCTTTTCTGTCTTAAGCAAAATCTCCGTCCAGGACATCGCACTCCCGTCTAAAACGGGAGGTTCACAGTTGTCTATCTCTATTAACAGATTATCTAATCCTATACCGGCGATTGCCGCCATAACATGTTCAATTATGTAAATATTGACGCCGTCTTTTTCCAAAGAAGTAGACCTGTCTTTATGATTCGCATAATCGATTTTTGCGGGAATTCGAGGTTCTCCACGGAGGTCTTTCCTAACAAAAACCACGCCCGAATCTTCAGGAGCCCTTTTAAAGGTAAGATTTGTAATTTTACCAGTGTGAAGCCCTATTCCTTTTATAGAAACTTCCTTATTTATGCTACACTGAATTTCTTCCATTTTTTACAGGTATCAAGTGGAGATAAATTCCACTAATTTTTAGTTGTCTGTGTTTTTGTTTACATAATCTACTATTTCCCGCGTAAGGTCATAATGCGTATCCGAAAATATCAGTTCGTTTTTGTCAAAAATCATAATATAACCTTTTTCTTTTCCGTAGTTGGAAATCTTTATCCGCAAATCCTCTATCAATTTATCGATTGCCTGTCTTTGTTCGCTGTCTATTCCGGAGTTAAACTCCTTAATGTTTTTGGTTATTTGTGTTTTTATTTCTTCAATTTCTTTGTTTAAAATTTCTTTTTCCTTTTCAGAGATGACACCGGAATTTATCTTTTTTTCGAGTTCAGAAATCTTGTCCTTATCTAAATCTATTTTCCTCTGAAATTCAAGACCTTTTGCTTTCAGCCGTTCATCCTCTATCTTTGTCTTAGAATAAGAATGGTAAACCGTCAAGAAATCGGCAAAGCCGAATTTGGCTCCCGCATCTGTTTGTATCAAGACTCCATTGCCTTTACTGACTTTTTCGGGAGGGGCGCTTTTTTCGTTTAAAGCAAGGGATTCATTAGGATTTTTTCTCTGAATTAATATTGTAATTAATATTAAAAAAGCTATCGCCAATACTATCAAAGGTAAAAATTTTAATTTATTTTTAAAAATCATTTTGAACTTCCTCCTTTATTTGCTGATAATTTGAAGTTTTAGAAAGAATATCCCATTGAAAAATGGAGTCTGCCTTCATTTTCTTCCACACCCCAGCCATAATCTAAATTAACGGGACCTATTGGCGTCTGCATTCTCAATCCAACACCGAATCCTGAAAATAGGTCGTTAAAGTCAATTTCATCCGGTTCTCCCCACGTATTACCTATGTCATAAAACAGCGCGCCTCGTATCGTTCGTTTCCAGATTGGGAAAGTATATTCGGCATTGGCTATAAAAAAGGATTTGCCGCCGATAGGATTATCGTCTTCGTCTTTTGGCCCTACTTCCCTTTCAGGATACCCCCTTATGGTATCGCTGCCACCTAAAAAGAAACGTTCGTTTATAGGGACATTATCGGAATCGGCAAACTCTCTGGCTATCCCCGCTCTTAAACGCAAAGATATCACATGTTCAAATTCTTCTTTTTGAGAGATAGGGAAAAACCATGTAGCATCGCCTATGTTTTTGGTAAAATTTCTGTCTGCGCCCAAGAAGCCGCCGGCATATTCGGTCGATATGCTCCCGAAAAAACCTTGGGTGGGAACAAATATACTGTCCCTCGTATCCCTAACAAGACCGACCGTCAAACTTGAAGTGGTAAATTCGCCTTCTTCCTCTTTTATAGCATCGGTAGCATCCGAGGAAACATCTGAAATATCCACCTCTTCGTATTTATAAGTGGTATTCAAACGAACATAATCGGTAAGTCTTTTGCCTATTTTGACGTCACCACCCGTATTTCTTTGGTCGTAAGCACCCCATTTACGCGTTCTGTCATAAATATCAAAACCCAAAGATAAAGGATAACCCAAAAAATACGGTTCGGTAAAACTCACCATGTATTCCCCCGATAGCGAACCGAATCTTGCTTTAGCCCTTATTTTCTGCCCACCCCCGGTAAAATATGGCGGGTTCCCTATGTCAAAATTGTTTTGTTCAAGTTGAATAAATCCCACAAGGTCTTCAATGCTGGAATAACCTAATCCAAAAGTAAGCGCGCCCGTTTTACTTTCTTCGACCTCAAAGACCAAGTCCCTGAACTGCTGATCATCGGTCGGCTCAGTATACGCTTTTACCTCGCTAAAATACCCTAAATTATAAAGTTTTTCCCTGGACCTTTTTATCTTATCTCCGTCAAACGCATCAGCGGGTTTTATTGTCAATTCTCTGCGTATAACATTGTCTTTAGTTCTTGTATTGCCTATAATTCTTATAAGACGAACATAAATTTTGGGCCCCTCGTTGATGCGATATGTCGTTTTGACTTCTTTTTTCTCTTTATCTATAAAAGGTTCATCCCATATCTGCGTAACAATATAGCCCTTTTGAGCATAAAGATTTCTTAGGGCGCTTATGTCTTCGGGCACACCGTAAGGATTATAAGGTTTGCCTTCCTTAATTTTAATTTCATTCAATAATGCCTCGGTTTCGAATAAATTATTTCCCGTAATATTTATTTCTCTGACCGTATAAAGTTCTCCCTCTTCAATCTCTATGGTAATAAAAAGAAGTCTGCCTTCCTGAGTATATTTTAAATCGTAATTTACTATCTTCGCGTCTAAATAACCAAAGGACTGACAAACGGCAACTATTCTCTGCAGGTCTCTTTGAAACTCTTCTTTACCAAAAATGCCCCTCCTAAAAAATTGGGCGGTTTTAGTTTCCATTTTATCCCGGATCTGCTTTTCCGGAACGTTTTTATTACCCAATATTTTTATTTCTTTAACTTTAGTCCTTGGACCTTCTTCAATATTAAAGATAATGGCAACGCTTTTTTCCGCTTCTATTGTTTTTACCTCGGGCGTGATTTGGGTTTTATAGTATCCTTTCTTTTCATATAATTCGATTATCCTCTCGATATCCGCTTCCAAGTTCTTTTCTAAATAAATATCACCAGCCGAAACAGACAGAACTCTTTGTATCTCTTCTTCTTTAATTACGCGATTTCCTTTAAGTTCGATTTTCTCAATATAAGGTTTCTCTTCAACTGTGTATATAACTTTAACACCCTCCTCGAAGGGGCTGGACTGGACCGATATATTTGAAAAATAGCCGAGCGCATAAATATTCTTTATATCTTGAGATATAACTTTTTCAGAAAGGACTTCTTCTTCCTTTGTTTGTATCCTGGAAAGGATTATCATTTGTGAAACCCTTTTATTGCCAGAAATTTCTATTCTCTTAACAATTTTCTCTGTATTATTTTCTGTTTCCGACAACCGGGAATTTTCCAGTTCCGAATCAACTCCGTCCTCATTCAAAATAAGAGGCATTGCTCGTATTTCCTCGGCTATTAAGTGAGAATAAGGAAAAACCAATAGCATAAACATTAAGAAACTAATGATAAAAGAAATGTTCAGAAGCAATTTTTTAGAAGTTTTATTTTCCATTCGCATTTCCGCTCTTACTGGTAGTTTTATCCATAATAACAGAGGATGAATTTCCCCGTTCCGCTTCATCTTTAGTTACGGACACCGCAGGTTTAATTTTGAACAGTTTGAAAATCTTCAGTAAAGTTATTTTTAAGTTCTTTCTATGAATTACCATATCCATCATTCCGTGTTCCAATAAAAATTCCGCCTTTTGAAATTTTTCAGGTAATTTTTGTCTAACGGTTTGTTCAATTACTCTGGGGCCAGCAAAACCGATTAAAGCTCCGGGCTCGGCAATAATAATATCTGCCAAAAAAGCAAAAGAAGCGGATACTCCGCCAGTGGTGGGATCGGTTAAAATAGAGATATAAGGTAGTGCTTTTTTACTATAAAAACTAAGAGCAGCAGAGGTCTTTGCCATCTGCATGAGCGATAAAATTCCCTCCTGCATTCTCGCTCCGCCGGATGCAGAAACAATAACCAAAGGGAGCTCTTTTTCTGTCGCTTTTTCTATCAAGCGACAGATTTTTTCGCCAACTACAGAAGCCATACTTCCGCCCAAAAACGGAAAATCAAAAAAACCGACAGCCGCCTTATATTCCCCTATTTTACCCTCTCCGGTAACGACCGCTTCCTTTAGCCCCGTCTTTTCTTGTGCTTCTCTAACTCGTTGTGGGTATTTCTGGCTATCTTCAAACTTAAGTGGGTCAACGGATTCCAGATTGGCATCCATCTCTTCAAAGGTATCCTCCTCCAACAATTGAGCCAATCTCTCTTTTGCAGAAAGACGGAAATGGTAGTCGCATTTGGGGCAAACTTTAAGATTCTTCAATAACTGTTCCGTATAAAGAATTCTGGAACACGCAGGACATTTTGACCATAATCCTTCGGGAATGCCTTTTCTCTTTTTCGGTTTTAATATATATTCTACGCTTCTTTTCCAAGCCATTTTTTCTCACCTGCATTCGGAGTAGAGAGTAAAAAGAAAAAACCATAACCCTTCTTGAATTCTCGCTACTTACCCGCCCGCCGAATATTTACTGGCGGGGTGCTCTCTCCTCTCTACTTTTTTATTGCTTAATGAAGCAGTTTACTAAAGGACGAAAGCCATTGTCAAATACCGTGCGCCTTAAGATTATGCCAACTGTAACCGGGACCTTTTCGCACAAAAATCAATATTATTTTTAAAAACCAACCGCTTCTTTTATTATCTTTTTTACTGTGTTTTTAGCAAAATTTCTTTTGATTTTATACTGCGGCAAGACCAAAACTGCGAGCGGAAACTTTTTAACAAACTTTAAAAATGACTTTTGACTGCCCTCAACTATATCTTCCGAAACAACCACGAAACCAAAGCCCCGGCCGCTTAAATCTTCAAGCAAATCTTCCGCTTCGTGCAAGTTTTTACAGTCAAATAGAGCAAATCCGAGCGATTTCAATGGTAAAAGCTCTTTTTTATTGCCTAAAGCCGCAAGTTTAGTCTCCATATCGGTTTTTACGCGTCAAACGGTCCTATTCTTGCCTTAATTTCTTCCGAAGGAACATTGTGCATCTTCCCTACAAAAATCGTCCTCAGATTCTTTATTTCGTTATTTTTCAAAAAAACATATCTTAAAACCGGCTCATATCCAAAAGCAGTGTACTTAGCACATGACAAGTATCTTAAAAGAACAAGATAGCATCTGTTTTCCATCTCGTAAAATTTATCAAAAGTTTGTGAAGTGTCTGCTTTAATATCGGCCAGGACATCATACGGAGTAAACTTCAAACGTTGAAATAATTTATCCACGGGCTCTCCGCCCATTCCACCGAAAAAATATTTATCCAACAATCCTCCGTTTATAAACAAACGACCGAATAAATCGCCTTCAGCATTTCGGTTTTTACACCTCATGAAAGTCCTGATATTGATTAAATCGATTTCCGACCTAAAGAAATGCCCCGCAAAAGGAAATTCTTTCGTGACATTCAATATTTGCTCATATAGTTTCTGTTCCAAAAACATATCTAACATCTGCCAATCGCCTGTTTTTTCGTAAATATTCCATGATTTGCTAAGGAAATCTTGATAAATTTTAGGAATAGATAATAATTCCTGACCGTCAAATGCTTTAGCTATTTTCTCTTTTTCAATAAGTCCTTCTTGTAACTTCGTGTCTTCGACATCCGTAAATTTCGACTTCGCGAGTAATTTCAAATTATAAAAATCCCTCTTATAAAAGAATGGAAGTAAAAACCTGTCATCTTTCAGGAATTTTTTAAGCTCTTTTAAGACGGCTATTTCTTCCGTATTGAATACACTGTCGAAATCCGAAGAGGTCATCCCTTTGCCGTACACGGTAGAACTTAACATAGACGCCAATTCCGATAAATTTCGGGCATCCGCCAACTGATAAAACACTGATGCTGAAAGCATCCTCGATTCCCAAACCCTTACCCTGCTGACTGCGAAAGTATAATCAGGGCTTTTCTGAATTTTTATATTAGAAGGTAACATTTTAAGCAGTAAACTATGAATTTTTAAATAATATTTGACTTATTTTAAGCTTTATATCGTTGCGTTTTTCTTCGAGGAGCGACTCGAACGAACAATTTATTTCTTTTTTTCGTTTTTTTAGTATAAAGCCGCCTTTTATTTCTTCTGTCCGCGTATCCTTTGATAATTTTACCCAGCTCTTGTTTTCAAGTTTTTTATTGATAGTTTCTAAAAAGTTCTTCGTATCGATACTTCTGATGAATTTTTGCGACAATACTATTTCGTTTTCACCCGGTTCTATAACATTCGATATTGCTTTTCCCATCCAACTCATATATTCCTTATCGGCTATTTTTTCCAGTCTATCAAGTGACTCTTTGAAAATAGAATCAAGGACCTCGCCCTTTTTCTTAAGTTTTTCCTGAGCCATTTTAATTCTTGCTTCCTGCAATAAGTACTCTTTTGTTTTTTTAGCTTTTAAGCTCGCAGCATATCTATTTTTTTCTTTTAATTCCCTGATTATTCCCTCCGTCTCTTTACTGATTGCGGCACATTTTTCTTTTGCTTCTTTATTGACGGACGCAATATCAGCCTGACTTTGCTGCTCTATTCTTTTTAAAATGTCCTTTAAAGCCATAGTTAAAACTCTCGAATAAGTTGTTTAAACTTATATTTTTATCCCATTCAAAAAAAGTATGCCTGTAAGTAAACCGATTATCGCATAAGTTTCTATTAAAGCAGACAAAGTCACTGCCTGCATTAATGCTTTCGGTTGTTTGGCTATTACTCCTATACCGGCCGCTGAAGCCTTTCCCTGATGAATTGCCGAATAGAGTTGTACCAATCCCACGGGCAAACAAACACCCAATATCTGTAGCCCCTGAGAAATAGTAATAACTGGAATTTGTCCGCCAAGAAGCCCCGTCTTCATAATAATAAGGAAACACAGAATAAACCCGTAAAAACCCTGGGTCCCGGGTAAAGCTACTAAAATAAGAGCATTACCAAATTTACCGGGTTCTTCCGATAGTAACCCGTCTGCCGCTTCCGCAGCAATGCCTATGCCTATCGCTGAACCGATTCCTGCCAAAGCGGCAGCTAAAGCCCCACCCGCAACAGCTAATCCTAAAGATATATCCATATAAAACCTCCTTTCGGTCTTAAGACCCGCTAATTTTTTGATATTATATATTTACTTTCTCTACAAAGGGGTTGAAAAGCTTCTCCTCCTCCCTGAAAAAAATACGGAAAAAACTCGACGAATTGCAGTCTCATAGTATGAATAAAAGCTCCCAAGGTATTAATAACAATATTCGCTATATGACCTATAACAATAAACAATAAAGCCACTAAAATACCCAAATACGGAATCTTTAACGCCATGACGGCAAACGTGTTAACAACAAAAGCAATTACGCTGCCGGCTAATCCTAAAGCCATTAAACGAGAATAAGAAAGGACATTACCTAAAAAATCTTTAGCTTTCCAGAAAAATGCCAATATGCCGATTATAAGTTCCCAAATGGGATTTTTCCCTTTAAATAAAGAAGAAACCAGCATTATCGTTACGCCAGAAGCTATAATTAAAAAACCCAATTGGTTAAGGTGCCGTAACGACGGATTTTGTTTAGAAAGCACCCACAGAATAATGCCGGGGATAATAATAATATAAGAAAGCTGGTCGGCAAAAGCTATTGCAAAATTTTTCTCCCTAAGTTGTTCATACATTTCAACGCCTATTCCAAATAATATTTGAATGACACCGAAACATAGCGAAAGAACAAAGAACGTCATAAGGTCTTCCAGAGGATTAAAAAGAATAGCGTTTTTTAGGAATGGCGGCAATTTAGCCGCATCTATGCCAAACCATCCGCCGGTAACGATTCCCCAAAGAATTGCTGAAAAACCCCCGAGCATAAAAAGATAGAAAAATTGTTTTGCTTCTTTCCCGACAATTATTTTCCTCATAGCCCAAAAAGACAAAGCAATAAGAGTAATTCCGTAACCAACATCCGCAATACATAAACCGAAGAAAACAAAGAAGAAAGGCGCTACAAGACCCGACGGGTCGACTTCTCCATAGTGCGGAAGACCGAAAAGATTGGTCACGCTCTGAAAAGGCCTGATTACAGGAGGATTTTTTACGGCAATGGGCGGGATTTCATCATCATCAGGAACAATATTTTCAAGATAAGTAGCCGGAAATTTTTCTTTAAGAATCTCCTTCATAGCATGTATTCGGTCTTCCCTTACCCAGCCCTGCAATACGAAAGTCCTTTCCGACTCCCGCAAATGTTCCTTTGCTTCTTCCCTTTGCAATCCGAATAAAAACCAATCATGGATTATCATTAATTTATCTTTATTTTTAAGTATTTGTCTGCTCTTTTCAAAAAGTTTTTCTTTTTCTTCAAGTAAAGATGCCATTTGCTTTTCATAGTAATCTATGGCTTTTGAAGGTAATTTGTCGCATAAAGGAAGATTTATAGATTCGAAGCCTTGTTCTTTTAGAATGGACCTTATTCGCTCATCATTTTCTTTGCAATACACCAGCAAAAGATAGATAAAATCCGAATCTTCCGATATAACCTCCAAATGGGTCGTGTCAATTTCGCTAAATTTATCGTTTAGTAAAATATATTTTTCTTTTTGCCCTTTTAAGAAAAAAGATTTCGTGTTTTTGGTTTCTTTTGCTTCGCAAGGAAACCACGATAAATTTTTAAAAGGAGTTAAAATGGAAATATCGCCATGCAGAGACGTTATTTTCTCGTCAATTTTTAAAATTTTCTCTCTTATATCGTTAACATACTTTATTATTTTTTTGTAATTAAAATTGTGCACTATCTCCTTGAATTCTTTTTCTTCAATTTCTATTCTCGGCGGGAAAAAATTCTCTATAAGTGGCTTATTTTCATCAAATCGTTCCATAAAAGAAATGGCGGATTCTATATGAGTGATTTCTTCCGAAATATGTCTTTCTTCGTCATCGGAAGAAATGTCCCCAAAATAGTCATCCAAAGCGCCTTCTTTAAAATCTTTAATATGGATTAATTGCGATTCCTGTAATTGGCTAATAAGGTCTTCTTTATCTTCTATTAGGCCTATTATCCTAACTTTCTGCATTTTTACTACAGACATAGCTTCGCGCCCTTTTTATTTAAGTATTTCCTTAATAACAACTTCTACCGCCTTTTCTTTGTTTTTTGAAGCCAACTGGTCAATTTTTTGTTTTTCCGTTTCTGTTTGTTTTATTAATTCGTCGATTTCTTTACCTGTTTCCAGCCTGGTTTGCTCAAGCAAATTTTTTTCAATCCCCTTCTGTTCCTTTTCTAAGTCGGCAAGCAATTTTCCCCGACGTTTTTTAGCTTCAGCAATTATCTTCTCCGCTTCAGCATGCGCCTTCAACAAATCTCTTTCCGCCTTTTTCTCGGTTTCTTTGATTGCCTCTAACGGTAAATTATTCAATTTTTACCCCGCTTTTTAGACCTAATTAGCTTAAATCGTAATTTTTAGTATTTCAAGTATCCTGTTTAAATCCTCGTCTGAATAATATTCTATGATAATACGCCCTCTACCTCTGCCCGTTTTGAGCATAACCTTTGTGCCAAGCGTTTTTTGTATTTGTTCCTCAATATACTGAATATGAGCATCCTTTTTGCCGGCTTTTTTTCTTTTATACACAATTTGTTCGGTTTCCCTGACCGAAAATAATTGTCCAGCCAACAGTTTCTTATATAGTTTTTCTCTTTCTTCCGGCGGCAAAGAAACAAGAACTCTGCCATGGCCCTCGCTTATAGTGCCTTTTTTGATTTCTTCCTGCATATTGGGCGGCAGTTTCAATAACCTCAATGTATTGGCAACAGATGAACGGTTTTTGCCTACTATTTTCGCAACATCTTCCTGCGACAAATTAAACTCATCTATCAAAGCCTGATATCCTCCTGCCTTTTCTATGGCATTCAACTCCTCTCTTTGAAGATTTTCTACCAAAGCCAATTTCAACTGACTTTTATTATCGGCTTCCCTGATGATGACCGGAATTGTCTTAAGTCCGGCTTCTTTAGATGCCCTCCAACGCCTTTCCCCAAACACGATTTCATAATTATCGCCTAAAGGTTTTACTACAATCGGCTGAAGAATGCCGTCTTCCTTTATCGATTCTATCAGCCCAGCCATCTGCTGCGGGTCAAAACTCTTACGCGGCTGAAATTTGTTGGGAACTATCTTATTTATTTCAACAAACTTGACGGTTTCCGTCAAAGAAGGAATTAGGGCCTCAAGACCCCTTCCTAGCGCTCGTTTCTGCATTTCTTTTAACCTCCTTTGCAAGGTTCAAATAACTCCTTGCTCCCTTCGAAAAAGAAGCATATAAAATTGCCGGTTTTCCAAAACTCGGGGCTTCCGACAATCTGATATTGCGGGGAATTAATGTCTTAAAAACTTTATCCGGAAAGTAATTCTTTACCTCCGCAATAACCTCTTTAGTAAGATTTGTCCTCAAATCTACCATTACAAGGGCTATTCCCGATATTTCCAATGAAGAATTAAACGAGTTTTTAATCTGATTTATAATATCGTTAATCCTTCCCAACCCTTCCAGAGCATAATATTCGCATTGAATAGGAATAATAACCGATTTTGCCGCAACAAGTGCGTTTACAGTCAATAAACCAAGTGACGGAGGGCAATCTATAAAAATAAAGTCAAAATCGTTTTTTATTTTTTCAAGTTTCTTCTGCAAAAGAAATTCCCTTGAAGGCATATCAACCAATTCCACCTCCGCTCCGATCAAACGTTCGTTCGAAGGCAATACATAAAGTGTTTTTATTTCGGTAGGGATCGCTAAATCCTTTGCCTCTGCTTCAGATATCAATAATTCGTAAGCGGTATGGCTTATTTGTTTACCATTTATGCCGAAACCAGCGGTGGCATTCGCCTGCGGGTCAAGGTCTATAAGCAAAACTTTGTTTCTACCGATTGCCAAGGAAGCAGCAAGATTAACAGCCGTGGTCGTTTTTCCGACTCCACCCTTTTGGTTAGCTATAGCTATTATTTTCCCCATAGTAATCGGATACCGGTTCTCAGAAGACAGATATCAGAAATCAGACAGAAGGCCGATTTTAGAGCCTTTTCCGCCCCCTGTCTTCTGTTTTCTGTCCTCTGTTATCTATCCTCTGTAAAAATGTTTCACCCCGTTAGAGATGATACTTCAATAAATATTTTAAGCCTAAACAAACTTAATATCTACAAGCAAGAACAAGCTACTTCCCATTAGTTACAGAAACGTCTTTTGACGTTTCTTATCTCTAACGGGGTTTCACGTGAAACAAGCAATTTAAAATACTTAACTTATTTTATTTCTTCTCCTTCTTGCCCTTTTTGAAAAGACCGTTCTAACCCTTCAATTATAGCGCTTCCAATTCCCAAAGGTAAAATAGTAAAACTAGGATTTTCAATAGTGCCGCTTACTCTAATCCTCCTCAAAACATTGCCAAAATCGTCTATTAGGACTCCTAAAGTCCTGGTAATCGAAGTCCCTTTCAAAAGTTCAGATGAAGCATATAGTCCCAACAGGAAGTTCAATTTCCTATTCCAGCCAACCTCTCCTTTTGCCGTTATTCGTATTTCGGGACCCGCGAGAACAGCATCGTCCGTATAAGCATATCCTTCTGAAATATTAAAATTACCCTCAAAATCATTTAGGGAAAAATCCCGGGACATAGCCGCAAGAGGAGACAGGGTAATGATACGTCCAACCAAACCTATCTTGCCGAGTTCACCTTTGTCAATATTAATTTTAGCTTTACCAAAAACACCTGCCGGTTTGCTGAATTCACCAGATAAATCGGCATCGGCAAATAAAATCCCTGATACAGGCCGTTCATAGCCCCCTCGTTCCGCAATAATGCCGATATTTACATCATTAGCTGTCAATTTTAGATTAAAAAATGCCGGATTTTTACTAAAATCGATATCTCCGCTTACATGGGCAGTTCCGTCCGCGACTTTAATTTCGCCGTTTTTGATAATAAGTTTCTTTTCATACAATTCATAATCAGCTTCAAATTTTTGAGCAACCAATTTTCCCCATTTGACCGAAGAACTTCGTATTTTGCCGGATAATACAGGCAAGTTTTCTTTTACATTCAACGTAAATTCGCCTTCTAATCGAGAGAACTCTATCGGGAAAAGGGAATTTCCTGAGGAAAAGGATATCTTATCCGAAGAAAAAGCCCCCCCTGAAACAGATTCAACCCCTTCTTCCCATTTTACGTCCGCCGATAACGAGATTTTACCCTCATATTTTATCCCCGGAGAACGGTTCTCTAACAGGGATTTAAAGCTCAAAAGGTCCAGGTCTTTTGCCGTCACATGGAAATTACTGATTTCTTCAGAAAAGACATTTAGATACGAAAAGAGAAAGATAATCAAAGAAAGGAAAAATACACTTGCGGAAATCTTGTTCTTGTGCCTCATTCGAATTATATTTTTTTCGATTCCGGACGATTTATCCATATCTGCGACAATATCGTAAATACGCTGCTGCATAGAAAATATAAAACCAGTCCCGAGGGGAAATTATAAAAAATAAACAACATAACAAAAGGAAAAATCCAGAACATTGACTGGGAGGTGCCTGTAGTTGCGGAAAATTTTTGCTGTAAAAACGTCGCTACAGCCATAAATATAGGCAGAATATTTATAGTTGACCCTATATAGGGAGCGTTAAACGGTAACGGGAGCGCGTCCGGAAGCGAAAGGTCCTTGACCCATAGTATAAATGGCGCACTTCTTAACTCTATAACAGTACGCAAAGTTACAAATAATCCTACGAAAATCGGCAGTTGTAGAAGCATCGGAAGGCATCCGCCCGCAGGATTTACCTTGTGTCTCCTGTATAATTCCATAACTTCCCTGTTCATCCCTTGCGGGTCGTCTTTAAATGCTCTCCTTATCTTCTCTATTTCAGGCTGCAGCGTGCGCATTTCTTTCATAGACTTAAAACTTTTCAATGAAAGAGGGAACAGGATGATATTAATCAGCACCGTCAATAAAATTATAGCAACTCCGTAATTATCGGTTAATTTATGAAAAAATTTAAGAACGTGGACTATCTGGAAAAGATTCCCGAAAAGCCCGTAGTCGACTATTCTTGGAGTCTCTTTGCCGACTTTATATAAATCCTCTAATTTTTTGGGACCAAGGTATATATCAAACGATATTTCGCTCAGCTGAGAAGGACGAAGAGAAGGTATTTCTGCTTTTAATCCTATAGTATATTCCTCTTGTTCGTTCTTATGCAGATAGGCACTCTTCACTGGTTCGCCGGGTATTAAAATTTTCGCGAAATACTTGTCCTGCAAAGCCACCCAATCGACTTTGCCGTATTCTGTTTTTTCCAAAATTTTGTTTTGAGAACCTCTTCCGAATTGCTCCTTTTTCAATTGGTTATTGACAAAAACTAAAGGCTCAAACCGGGTAAAAGCACGAATACCTTCGTCCATTCCGACATCTGGACCGCAGGTAATAAGAAAATCACAATCTTCCACGGGTCCAGTGCCGATATTTTCGACCACGAGTTTCACGCGTACCAAATATGAATTGGGGTCGAAGGAAAATTCCTTTTTTATGGATATAAAGCCCGGGATCTCCTGAATTAGATGGATCTGGTTGGGAGCCGGAGTTAATAGGTTGTAATTATCATTCTCCGCCCATATCAATTTATTATTTTTGTCCTTTATCTGTAAAAAAGGCGGCAGGGAAGCGCGATCTATTTCGGAAAAAGATATTATTTCCACCCCATTGTCGTTGTTTGATTCTTTTAGATGTGATATTTCATATCTTAACTTTTTTATCGAGTATAAAATGGGGGAGTCGGCATTTGCGCCGTAAGCCCTTGCTTGCTTTCGGAATTGTTCCTGGGCCTTTTGCAATTGCTGCTGTAACTGTCCTATGCCGGCGTTTCTTGTTTTATATTCATTCAGACGGAAGCTTTTGATGCCGCCTTTCTCTGAAATCAAAGCGGTATACAATGGTAAATCGACAACAATTTCTTTCGATTTTACTGGTTTAAAAACCGCTTCCCCCAGAAGCTGCTCTATCTTCTCATCGCTTATTTCTAATTTATCTTGTTGTTTGGGGACGGGGGCGTTTATGATATTGAAAAATATAAGCACAACAGTTATTAGTAAGATAGCTAATATCAACCTCTTTTCCATAAATAATCCTCTTTTTCTAATAAGGCATCAAGAATTAAAATATAAGCAAGTTATTTTTCTCTATTTACCCCGAACCCTATGTGGTTCGGGGCTCTCTATTTCTTAACTGGATCATAACCGCCTGCGTGAAACGGATGACACTTAAAAATCCTTATAGTTGCACAAATAATCCCTTTGACAACACCCTTTTTTTCTATTGCCTCATAGGCGTATTCGGAGCAACTCGGATAGAATCGACAACGTTTTAATAATAAAGGAGATATAAACGTTTTATAAAAAACCAATAATTTTAATAAGATTACCCGCATATCTGCATATATCGGCAGAAATTTAATGGGCGGCCGATTTAGATTAGACATTTTAGATAACTAATGGCCTTTCAGTCTATCGAAATTCGCTTCCTGCCCTTTTTTCTGCGTCGTGCTAAGACTTTTCTGCCGTTTTTAGTTTGCAACCTTTTTAAGAAACCGTGGGTTCTTTTTCTTCTTAATTTCGACGGTTGATAAGTTCTTTTCATGATTTTTTCTCCTTTTGCTTTAGATTTACCCCGCTCCAGTAAAGCTCCATGCTTTAGCACGGGGAGCGGAATCTAACTTAAACCAATATTATAAGATAACCCCCGATAATCGTCAAACTTAATGCGTAAAAAGGTAGGTTTGAACCGAGAGCAGGAATTAACTGCCTATCCGTCTACGAGTCAGCTGATACGCCGCTAAACTTTTAATTTGTTTATATCTTCTTCTTTGCCGATAACCATCAAGACGCTATCCGGTTTTATTTTGACATCGGCTTCCGGTATCAAAACAAGCGTATCCTGAAGCACATCCTTTATTGCAATCACTTCGACATTATACTTGCTGCGCAACTTAAGTTCTTTTAACGATTTGCCGACAAACTTATCGGGAACGGCAATTTCCATTATGCTGTATTCGGGGGCTAAGGGGATGTGTTCAATAAGATTCGGACTGATTAATCTTTTAGCCAACCTGAAAGCTTCCTCTTTTTCAGGATAAATGACCTCCATAGCTCCTATCATTTTCAATATCTGACCGTGCTCATCGTTAACGGCTTTTACTATAATTTTCTTTACTCCCAGCTCCTTCAAATAAAGCGTGCTCAATATGCTTGCTTCTATGTTGTCCCCCAAACTTACTATGGCAGCATCAATATCACTGCTTACAAATTCCGACAAAACTTCTTTTTCTTTGACGTTAATGACCACAGCCTGCGTAACTTTATCCTTGATTTGCTCAATTTTTTTACTGTTAGCATCAATAGCCAAGACCTGGTTGCCTGCTTCAAACAATGTAACTGCAACATAGTATCCGAAATTACCCAAACCTATAACCACAAATTGTCCCATTTTATCCCCCTCACTAAACAGAGAACAGAGGACAGAAGTCAGATATCAGATAAAACAATCTATAATATCCTGTTTTCTGCCGTCTGATTTCTGTTTTCTATTTTTTATCCCACTAAAACATCTGCTTCCGCGTATTTAAATTTCGCGGGTCTTTGCCTCCCAACCAGCGAAAAACCGATAGCGAGCGGCCCCATTCTTCCCACAAGCATCGTAATAGAAATAACTATTTTGCCAATCGGACTCAGAGCCGATGTTATCCCTGTAGATAGACCTACGTTACTTAAAGCAGATTGCGCTTCAAAAAGAATTTGTAGAAATGTTCCCTTTTCCGTAACTACCAATATTCCTGTAGCCAACACTAACCATAAAATTGCGATAGAACTTATTGCAAATACCTTATTTATCGTTTGGTGAGAAATCCTCCTCTTAAAGAGATTAACATCTGCTTTGCCTGTTAAAAGCGAGCAAAGAAATAATATTATTATACCAAAAGATACCGTTTTAATGCCCGCTCCCGTACCGCCGGGAGAAGCCCCTATAAACATCAAAAAGATTATCGTGAAGAGGCTTAAAGGAGTCATTTTCCCAATATCAATTGTATTAAATCCCGCAGTAGTGGAAGCGCTGATTGATTGGAAAGCAGAACTCAATAATCTATCGCTCAAAGTGAACGTTTGAGCCCCAAGTTCCGAAATAAAGATGGTATACGCCCCAACAAATATTAATATTATTGTCATTAATAAAACAAATTTACTATGGATAGACAATAAAGGGGCATTGTTGTTTTTAACCATTTTATTGGTTGCGGCATATAAATCGTATAAAACAAAAAAACCCATTGCACCGGCTAAAGAAACAGCGCTGATAACCATGTTTATAAATATGCTGCCGCGATAAGCGCTGAAACTCGTCGAAAAAATACTAAAACCGGCGGTGCAGAAAGCCGAAACTGAATGAAAAATCCCGTAATATATCGCTTTTTTAAGAGCGAAGAAATTCATCCAATAAAGAGACAGCAAAATTGCACCTACTGTTTCAATGGCAAATGTAAAAACAATAACTATTTTTGTAAATTTCATCATGTCAACCGATGTCGGGCG
>JAQURI010000010.1 GCA_028715665.1 Candidatus Ratteibacteria bacterium | reverse complement strand
CCACAAGCGGCATTTTTATGCCGGTATATATCATTTTTTTGCCTGACGGAAGATTGGGGAAATTCTCTATGGCGTCTATTACACAATCCAGTCCGCCTATTGCGCTTATCATTTTTGAGGTATGCAATCTGCGTTTTTCTACAAGTTCAAGCGCTTCCTTCAAATCTTCGGCATTGCCGCCGCTTCTACCTATATGTTTGTGATGGGAATAATGTATGTGGTAGAAATTTATTTTGGAATACAAATTCTTATCCGACGGGCCCGCAAAAAAATTATGCGTACCGTTTTCCCCTAACAATTTATCCGCTGTTTCAATAAGAACTGCGGGGGAAGATAGCGTAAAAACATCGTCGAAAAGTTTTCCGCCTGTCAATTTTTTAGCTTTTTCCAACAGGTTTTCTTTGTCAGGATTTACAAATATGAGTTTAGCGGGATTTTTATTGCTTTTGAAGAGTCGTTTTGCTCTTTTAAATTTTTCATCGTCTATTTCCGTTGCCATTATAAAAGAAGGTCTTTTATCCGCATTTAAAAAATAATCTATCATTCCGATACCCATCGGTCCGCCAGCGCCTAAAATCGCCAGATTTCCGCCTCCTTTTATACCCATGATGTGTCTATGCTCATCTGTTGTCGTGTGATACTGCTCATTGACCGCTCCGATAATACAAGATAACGGTTCCGCCAGAGACGCTTCGAAAAATGCGCATTTTTTGAAAGTAAGAATAGAATCGGTATCGATTACGGGTTGCGGAATTATGATATCCTGCGCATCACCGCCGCAAAAGGGGAAAGAATATCCTATCGCTCCATATATGCCGCCCGGAACGGGGATTTTGCCCATATAATATATGCTGGGCTGCAAAATAAAAAAGTCGCCTGATGAATATTTTCCTTTTAAACCCTTGCCGACTTCTTCTATTATGCCTGCCAATTCATGTCCGACTATTACGGGACATTTTTGCAAATTATCGGGCGTCCTTTTATGCGCTTCACCCTGCTGCCATGCTTTATATGTAGAAAAACAAACCGAATTTGTTACGACTTTTGCCCTGATTTCCCTGTCGGATACCTTGGGCAGCTCTATTTCGTCAAGAGACAGTTTTCTTCTCCCGTGTAATCTTACGGCTTTCGTTTTCATTCTTGCCTTAAATTATCAGATAAATCCGAAATATATGCAACAGTCCGCTTTGTTTTATTAGTCAATTTTCTATGATAAAATTCAGTTTTGCATAGAAATTTATAAATTTCTATGCGGATTAGAAGGTTCGGGGAAAAGAATCTGCTTTCTCCCAAGAGGTTATCTTATGAGCAAAGACAAAATAATAATAAGGGGTGTCCGGCAGCATAACCTTAAAAATATAAATGTGGATATACCCCGGAATAAACTGGTTGTAATTACGGGACTTTCCGGGTCGGGCAAATCCTCGCTTGCATTCGACACCATTTATGCCGAAGGGCAGAGACGTTACGTTGAATCGCTTTCGGCATATGCAAGGCAGTTTTTAGAGATGATGGAAAAACCCGATATTGATTATATTGAAGGACTTTCGCCCGCAATAGCCATCGAACAAAAATCGACTTCACACAACCCCCGTTCCACAGTAGGAACGATAACCGAAATATATGATTATTTACGCTTACTATTTGCTCATATCGGAACGGTTTACTGTTATAAATGCGGCAGGCAAATAGAAAGCCAGTCCCCCTCTCAAATAGTCGAAAAGATAATGAGATATCCCGTTTCAACAAAAATACAAGTTCTCGCTCCGCTGGTCAGAGGCAGAAAAGGGGAATATACCGCGCTACTGGAAAAAATACGACAGGAAGGATACGTAAGAGTCCGTGTAGACGGAACTATATACGACTTGGAAGAAGATATAAAAATAGACAAAAACAAAAAGCACAACATTGAAATTGTAGTCGACAGATTAGTCGTAAAATCGGACAACAAACCATATATTGCGGACGCCGTGGAAACGGCGCTTAAACTGGCTGAAGGACTGGTTATTATACGAGCAACCGATAAAAAAAAGACGGAAGAAAAACTATATTCTCAAAAGTTTTCCTGCCCGCGTTGTGAAATATCCTACTCGGAACTCACTCCCCGAATGTTTTCCTTCAATTCTCCTTACGGCGCCTGCCCCGAGTGCCACGGATTGGGAGAAAAGATGGAAATAGACGCTGATTTGATAGTGCCCGATAAAAATAAATCTCTTGCCGAAGGCGCCATAGAACCGTGGGATAACCCTGTAACCACAAAAAGACACAGATGGAAATATTCCGTCAGCAGATATTTTTCCAGCATACTCGAATCGTTGGCATATCATTATAAATTCGATTTAAATACACCATACAAAGATTTGCCCGAAACGATAAAAAATACGGTCTTATACGGTTCAGGCGACGAACTTATAAAATTCGACGTTGAAAGAGCAGGTCAAATGCATTCTTACGAAGATGTTTTTGAAGGCGTAATAGGAAATATAGAAAGAAGATACCACGAAACCGATTCGGAATATGTGAAAGAAGAAATTTACAGAAAATATATCGTTCTTAAAACCTGCCCGGAATGTAAAGGCCAACGACTGAAGAAGGAAGCGTTATCGGTAAAAATCAGAAATAAATCCATAGCAGAAGTTACTCGGTTTACCATACAAAAAGCCTTGAGTTTTTTCGATAATTTGAAGTTTTCTTCCCAAGAAGAAGTGATTTCACACCAAATATTGAAAGAGGTAAAATCCCGATTAAAATTTTTGATTAATGTGGGGCTGGATTACATATCTTTGGACAGAAAAGCCGAAACGCTTTCCGGCGGCGAAACAGCAAGGACGCGTCTTGCCACTCAAATAGGTTCTTCTTTAGTAGGGGTTTTGTACATTCTGGACGAACCGACTGTCGGGCTCCACCAAAGGGACACAAACAGATTAATAACTACCTTAAAAAATTTGCGTGACTTGGGAAATACGATAATTGTAGTCGAGCATGACGAAAACACCATAAAATCTGCCGACCATATAATAGATTTGGGTCCCGGCGCCGGGGAATACGGAGGCAGAATCGTAGCACAAGGAACACCTCAGGAAATAATGCAGTCAAAAAATTCTTTAACCGGAAGATACTTGAAAAAAGAATTAAATATTCCTCTTCCTGCAAAATATAGACCCTCCAAAAAAGGATACCTGTCCGTTTTTGGAGCGCAAGAGCATAACCTCAAAAAAATAAACGTCAAATTTCCACTGGGATTATTTATATGTATAACCGGTGTTTCGGGCTCCGGTAAATCAACGCTGGTGGATGAAATTCTTTTCAAGGGCCTGTCGAAAATTTTGTATAACTCAAAAATACAAGCCGGCAAGCACAGCAAGATAACGGGTGCCGATAAAATCGACAAAGTAATAAATATTACGCAAGAACCCATAGGCAGGACGCCCCGCTCAAATCCCGCAACTTATACGGACACGTTCGGGCCTATAAGAGAACTTTTTGCAAAGGTACAAACGGCGCGAATAAGAGGATATAAATCGGGGCGTTTTTCGTTCAATGTGAAAGGGGGAAGATGCGAACAATGCAGCGGCGAAGGAATGTTAAAAATCGAAATGCATTTCCTCCCCGATATATATGTTAGCTGTGAATCATGCAAAGGAAAAAGATATAATAACGAAACTTTAGAAGTTAAATACAAGGGCAAGAACATAGCCGAAGTTTTGAACATGAGCGTTGAAGAGGCATTGAAATTTTTTGAAAATATTCCGGTCGTCAGAAGAAAGTTGCAAACTTTAAATGATGTCGGACTGGGATATATAAAATTGGGACAATCGGCAACAACTCTTTCCGGCGGAGAAGCACAGAGGATAAAACTGGGCAAAGAATTAAGCAGAGTAGCAACTGGCAATACGCTGTATATTTTGGATGAGCCCACTACCGGGCTCCATTTCGCGGATACGGACAAACTGCTAAAAGTCCTGAACCGACTGGTGGATAAGGGAAATACCTTGATAGTCATAGAACATAATCCCGATGTAATAAAAATCGCAGACTATATCGTAGATTTAGGTCCCGAGGGCGGAGACAAAGGGGGAAACATCGTAGCACAGGGAACGCCGAAAGAAGTCGGTTTATGCCGAGATTCATTTACGGGAAAAGTTTTAAGAAATGTATTAAACTCCGATTAAAAGATTAACAATATAAAAAATACTGAATGAAAACCAAAATATTTATCGTTTTTTTATTTTTTATTCTCGTTTTGCCGACAGGTCTTATTGCAAACGAGACAGAAGATTTTTCCATTGCAAAGAAATTCTATGACGACAACCTATATGAAATGGCCATCGATGCATTGGAGATATTCATAGAAAAATATCCCAACTCTTCTCTTGTCGGCGACGCTTCTTATTGGCTGGGGGAAACCCTAATAAAAGAAAATAGGTTCAATGAAGCCGAAGATGTTTTGCAGAAAGTGATTCTGTTATATTCCGAAAACCAATATACAGAATATGCTTATAATGCTCTGGCATATGCCCAATTACAGCAGAAAAAGTTTATGGAAGCCCGTTCAACGTTAGAGAATTTCTCCGCCAAATTCCCTAATTCAGCGCTTCTGCCGTCCATTTATATTCTTACGGGAGAAATACTCTACAAAGAAAATAATATTACTGAAGCTATAAATAATTTCGACAAAGTCCTAAAACAGGATGCAAAAGAATTTACCGACCAGGCTTTATACTGGCTGGGCAAAGCTCATGCTTCCACGAGGGACTGGACAAAGGCAAAAGAATATTATCGGGAAATCTTATCGCAGTTTCCCAAAAGCAGTCTTGCGCCTATCGCGCTCTACGACACGGGAGTTTGCCAGTTCGAAGAAGGAAATTTCGAAGAAGCCGTCAAAACCTTCTCGGAAGTTGCGCGCAGATTCCCTCAAAGCAATGTTATTCCAGCATCTATCTATTACTCCGGCAATGTCTATATGAAACAATCCGATTTTGCCAGAGCCATAAGAACATATGAGAGATTTCTAAGACAGTATAAAGACAATGAATGGGCAGACGAAACATTACTGGCCCTTTCCGATTGTTATAAGGCAACCGATAAACAAAAAGAACAGATAGAAACGCTCCAAAGAATCATTGACGAATTCCCGACAAGCAATTTAAGACCGGAAGCCTTTTACCAACTGGGCATTTTTTACTATTCGAGAAATGATTTCTCTAAAGCAGTCGAATATTATTCGAAAATAAAAGAAGAATATCCCGATTACGAAAAAATGGACAATGTGCTCATGGATTTGGGGATTAGTTCCTATAAGCAGGAACAATATAGAAAGGCCGAAGACATATTTTCTTTATTTAACGATAAATACCCTAAACATCCCAAAAATGCGGAAATTTTTTATTGGATAGGCAATTCTTTCTTCAAAGAAGGCAATTTCGAAAAAGCCTTGGAAAAATACCAACAAATTGCGGAAAACGCACCCGACCCGGAAATTGCCGACGACATTATGTTTCAAAAAGCTGTCTGTTATCAGGCATTAGGCAATAGAGCTGACGCTTTGCTTACGCTTGAAAATCTCATGTCGAAATATCCACAGAGCAACCTGATTCCGTTCTCCCTCATGCATTTGGGCGAGATTTTCACGGAGGAAAAGAATTTCTCAAACGCCAGAAAATACTTTAAAGAAATCGAAGAAAGATTTCCGGAGCATCCGATCGTCGTGGATGCGACATTCAAAACCGCGTTAACTTTCTATCAGGAAGATAAATTCAACGAAGCAATATATATTCTGCAAAACATACAGGAAAAATGGACTAATTCAGCCATAATTCCGGAAGTCCTGTACTGGACAGGGTGGTGCTATTTCCGAAAAGGCGAAAACGAAGAGGCAATAAAGTTTTATCAAAAAATCCTTCAAGATTTTCCCGATACCCAATTTTGCGAAGAAGCCCTTTATCAAACGGGCAACTGCTATTACAACCTCGCAAATTATATCGAGGCAAAAAACACTTTTCAGAAACTCCTCGACTTGTATGCAAAAGGGCAAAGGAAAGACGAAGCATATTACTCAATAGCATCAACCTGTTTTAAAACTGGCAATGACGCCGAAGCCCTCGCCTATTTGAGGAAATATGCGGAAGAATTTCCTGACGGCGAACTGATAGCTGAAGTTTATCTGCAAATTGCCCATTATCACTACGGGAGGGAAGATTACAATGAAGCAAGAAAGTATTTCAACTCACTCATAGAGAAAATGCCCGGGCACAAATTGGCTCCCGAAGCGTATTATTGGACGGGTTGGACCTACTATCACCAACAAAATTTTAACGAAGCGATAGAAGCATTCATGAAAATTACGACGGACTCATGGGAAAAAGAAGACGCACAGTTTAGAATAGCCGAATGTCTATATATGCAACAAAAATGGGAGGAAGCTCACGGCTCTTATTCTGCTTTTATCCAAAAATACCCGGAAAGCCAACTTTCATATGAAACTTTATATAAAATAGGACTGTCGCTTAAAAATATGGAGAAATTAAATGAAGCTTTAGAGTACTTTAAAAAAGTAATAGAAACAAACGCTCCGGATTACCTGAAAGTAAACTGCCAATATGAAATAGGTAAAATCTATGATAAATTAAATGATTTTTCCAAAGCATGCTTTGAATATTTAAAGGTTGCTTATCTATATCCCCAACATACTAAAGTTGTCGTAAATTCTTACAAAAGGGCAGCTGAAATTTTTGAAGGGGAAACAAAATTCATTCAGGCAAAAAACATATATACCAAATTACTGGAATTTCCTGAAGAAAAAGAGTTTGCGCAGGAGAAAATTATCGAATTGAATAAAAAGATTTTAGGAGAATAAATATATAGACATGCCAGCCAATCTGACTCCTCAATACCATGAAGCTGAAAAAGAATACAGACAAGCCAAAACATACACAGACAAAGTGGAAGCGCTCAAGAAAATGCTTGCTGTCATACCGAAACATAAAGGCACGGAAAAACTCCAAGCCGACTTAAAAACGAAGATTTCCAAGTTAAGCAAAATAAGCCAAAAAAAATCGGCTAAAAAAGAAGCGGATTCTTTATCTCATATAGACAAAGAAGGTGCCGGACAGGTAATATTGATAGGTAAACCCAATGTAGGAAAATCGCAGATTATATCCGGTCTTACCAACTCCAATTCCCCCGTAACCCCATATCCTTTCGCGACAAGAAAACCGATTGTGGGAATGATGGAATTTGAAGACATTAAAATCCAACTTATCGATACGCCGTCGATAACAAAAACTTTTACGGAAAGGTATTTGTTTCCCCTGATAAGAGAAGCGGATATAGTATTATTGGTAATTGATTTGACGCAAGAAGACATTTTAGAACAAGTCGAAGAAATAACAGACATATTAAGAGATGAATCTATCTCGCTTAAAAATGAAACGGGCGAAGACCTGCTTTTAAAAAAATGCATTCTTATAGGCAACAAAAACGACTCTCCTAAAGCAGAAATGCACCTTAACGTGCTCAAAGAATTATATAGCAAAGATTTTCCCGATATTCTGAGCATTTCTGCTTTAAAAGGAAACTGGGTAGATTTTAAAAAACAAGTATTTGATAAATTGGAAGTTATACGAGTTTATACCAAACAACCGGGCAAGCCCTTCGAGAAAGGCGAGCCCTTTATTATGAAAAAGGGGGCAAACGTCCAGGAAGTGGCAATTGCAGTGCATAAGGACTTCGAAAATCTGAAATTTGCCCGCCTTTGGGACAACGGAAACTATTCGGGGCAAAGAGTAGAAAGAGGTTATGTTTTAAAAGACAAAGACATTTTGGAATTGCATATGTAACCCACACACCAATGCATTGATGTGTGGGTAAATCTTTGACATCAACATGCTCTGTTAGTATAATCTCACTCTCGTTAGGCTTATTGAATTACCATTTCCGCTTTATTCAACATAAAAACCGAAACAAGTCGGACTAATGGAAGCCGGGGGAAGTCTAATTAAATGAAAATAATTTACTTTAAAACAAATTCTTAAAATATGGAGGTTAATAAAATGAGCGGCATAGCGGAAGTTAAAGGAAGGGAAATTTTGGATTCCAGGGGTAATCCGACAGTCGAAGCGGAAGTAAAACTCTCATCGGGAATAGTGGGCAGAGCTGCCGTTCCTTCCGGCGCCTCCACCGGCGAACATGAGGCACTGGAGCTTCGAGACGGCGACAAGAACAGATTCAAAGGAAAAGGCGTAACCAAAGCAGTAAGCAATATAAATAAGATAATATCGCCTAAATTAAAAGGCAAAGATGCATCTATGCAAAGAGAAATTGACGAACTGCTTATAAAATTGGACGGAACGCCGAACAAAGGCAATCTCGGCGCGAACGCAATATTGGGCGTTTCCATGGCTTGCGCCAGAGCTGCAGCGGCAGAAAAAAAACTCCCCCTCTATAAATACCTTAATGCAAATTCCAATATTTTACCTGCGCCGTGCTTAAACATATTAAACGGCGGCATGCATGCTGATAACAACGTTGATATACAAGAATTTATGATTGTTCCCACGGGCGCGCCTTCTTTTAAAGAAGCGTTGCGCATGGCGGCGGAGGTTTACCAAACCCTGAAATCGGTATTGAAATCCAAAAACCTTTCAACAGCCGTAGGAGACGAAGGCGGTTTCGCGCCTAACCTCGCATCAAACGAAGACGCGATAAAAGTAATCATTGATGCGATTAGAAGTGCCGGATATAAAGAAGGCAAGGATATATATATAGGTCTTGATGTAGCAAGCTCAAACTTGTTTAAAGACGGAAAATATATTCTGGAAAGCGAGGGGAAAAATTTGTCCTCCGAACAAATGGCGGATTATTACGATTCATTGGTGGAAAAATACCCGATATTGTTCATCGAAGACGGACTTGCCGAAGACGACTGGGACGGATGGCAACTGCTTACGAAAAAATTGGGAAACAAAATCCGCCTTATAGGAGACGACCTTTTTGTCACAAACCCGATAAGACTAAACAAAGGCATCCAAATGAAAGTAGCTAACTCCATATTGATAAAACTAAACCAAATCGGAACTCTGACCGAAACATTGGATACAATCAAATTAGCAAAAAAAGCGGGTTACACATCTTTAGTTTCACATCGTTCAGGGGAAACGGAAGACGCTTTCATAGCGGATTTGGTCGTCGCAACCGATGCCGGTAAAATCAAAACAGGCGCTCCGTGCCGCTCGGAAAGAACATGCAAATATAACCAATTATTAAGAATAGAAGAAGAACTCGGCCCTAACGCAAAATACGCCGGCAAAAAAGCGTTCGAATTATGAGAAAACGCGAAAAAGACAGACAATTGGTTTGGATAATAACGTTTTTTCTTTTGGGAGGAATTTTGCTGTATCTGTTAATCCCCAATTATTCTGCGCTTTCAAGATACAGAAAAGACCGGGAAGCTTTAAATATCAGAATACAACAATTAGAAAAAGAAAACGAAAGTCTAAAAGCCGAAATAGAAAAACTAAAAACAGACCCGTTATATATTGAAAAAATTGCAAGAAAAGAACTCGGAATGACCAGACAGGGAGAAGTAATTTACAGAATAATACCGGAAAACAATAAAGATAAATAAAAATATGTTTTCAAACTTAACCAATAAATTACAGACGATTTTCAAGAATTTAAAAGGGCAGGGAGTAATAAGCGAAAGCAATATCAAAGAAGGTTTGCGCGAAATCCAGCTCGCTCTGCTCGAAGCCGACGTTAATTATCGGATAGTTAAAGATTTTATTGATGATGTCGCCCAAGAAGCCCTTGGGCAAAAAGTCGCCAAAAGCATTACCCCTTCACAAAAGTTAGTCAAAATAGTTCACGATAAACTAATAGAATTACTCGGCAAAGAAAATTCGCCGTTAAAATATTCGTCGAATCCTCCCGATGTCATCATGCTCATAGGACTGCAGGGAAGCGGCAAGACAACGACAAGCAGCAAATTGGCAAAATTTTTACACGATAAAGGGCAAAATATTCTGCTCGCCGGAACAGACACGCAAAGGCCTGCCGCGAGAGAACAACTGCAATTTCTCGGTAAAAACCTGGGGATTCCGGTAATTACCGAAGGGAAAACGCCGCTTGATATCGCCATAAATGCCGTAAAAAAAGCCAATGCCATAAGTGCGGATACTTTAATTATAGATACACAGGGGAGACTTCATATAAACGAAGAATTGATGGACGAACTTGCCAATATAAAAAAAGCTGTTTCTCCCTGCGAAATCCTGCTCGTTGCGGACGCAATGACGGGCCAAGACGCGGTCAACATAGCAAAGAGTTTTAACGAAAGATTGGGAATAACAGGGGTAATCCTTACCAAACTGGATACCGATACTCGCGGAGGAGCGGCGATATCAATCAGAAAAATTACGGGAGTGCCCATAAAATTCGCAGCCGCAGGCGAAAAAACGGAAGATTTAGAAATTTTCTATCCTGAGCGCATGGCTTCGCGAATACTCGGGATGGGAGACATTTTGACGTTGGTGGAAAAAGCCGAAAGCGAAGTCAGGAAAGACGATACCGAAAAATTAGTTAAAAAATTAAAAGCTGAAACGCTTGACCTGGAAGATTTCTTATCGCAACTTAGACAGATGAAAAAAATCGGGCCTTTGTCTAAAATGTTAGATTATTTACCGGTTGAACCGTCTTTAAAAAACATGGATATTTCCGAAGAACGATATAAACGCATAGAAGCGATAATTCTTTCTATGACTCCCGAAGAAAGAACCAACCCCCGTATAATAGACGGCAGCAGAAGGAAAAGAATAGCAGAAGGAAGCGGAACGGACGTGCAGGATATCAACCAATTATTGAAACAATTTTATTCTGTCAGAAAATTCATAAAAGAAATGGTAAACAAAGGAACCCGGATGAAAAGAAAGGGGTTTTCTTCCCCCTTGATTCCCCCCTAGAAATTGCAAAATGCAATTTCAGGGACTTTGGTCTCGGAAATTCTTCGAATTTCTCGAGGGGGGAAAATCAGGATAGGAGATAGACTAATTGATTTAAACCTTAAACGGAGGAATTATGGCAATTAAAATCAGGCTGAAGAGGATAGGCAAAAAGAAACAAAGCTATTACAGAATAGTGGTCGCAGACATTCGTTCTCCAAGGGACGGCAGGCTAATTGAAGAACTCGGCATCTATGACCCTAACCAAAATCCCGCAAAAGTCGATATAAACAAAGAGCGTTTGCAGTATTGGATGGGAAACGGCGCCAGCGCTACGCCCACTGTGGAAAATATCCTTAAAAGCAGACCGCAGACAAAAAGTTAAAAAGGGTTAACATAGGTTAATAATAGTTAACAATGGTTATCAAAATATTAAAGAGCAACCTTTATTAACCCATATTAACCAATATTAACCAATATTAACTGATATTAACCATAATAATATGGACATTCACATATTAACTCTGTTCCCCGGTATGTTCCGCGGAGTCCTTGAAGAAAGCATCATAAAAAGGGCGCAGGAAAAAGGACTCGTTAAAATATTCCTGCATGATTTGAGACAGTTCGGATTGGGCAAACGCAAAATGACCGACGACTATCCTTACGGCGGCGGAGCCGGAATGATTATGCAAATAGAGCCCATATATAACGCAATAAAAAAAATCAAGACGCAGAATAAAAAAAATAAAATAAAAACCATTTTGCTCACTCCGCAGGGAGAAGTTTTAAACGAAGAAAAAAGCAAAAAACTGGCAAAAAAACCGTCTCTTATTCTTATATGCGGACACTATAAAGGACTGGACGAAAGAATACGTTTAAACCTTGTTGATGAGGAAATATCCATAGGCGATTATGTATTAAGCGGGGGAGAAATTGCCGCAATGGTCGTCGTGGACGCGATCATTCGGCTCATTCCCGGCGTTTTGGGAAATAAAGAATCAATCCGGTTGGATTCCTTTTACCAAAATATTTTGGAAGGGCCGTTATACACACGGCCAGCGAAATTCAAGGGGATGAAAGTCCCCGATATTCTTTTATCGGGAAACCACGAAGAAATATATAAATGGAGAAGGAAAGAAGCTCTAAAAAGGACCTGCTTAAAAAGACCCGAACTTATTGACAAAACCATATTAAACAAAGAAGACAAACAAATATTAAAGGAAATCAAAAAAGGATAAGGAGAATTATTCGCCAGAGTTTTATTAGGCATAGAGGGGCTATTTCAGGTATAATTACTAAAATTATTAAGAGGGGGCAATAAAATGTTAGACATCAGACAGTCTGTGGAAAAACCCAGAATGAAAGAAAAAATTCCCAATTTTCAGGTCGGGGACATGGTAAAAGTCTCGCTTAAAATAAAAGAAAAAATCAGGGAAGGAGAAAGAGATAAGAAAAAAGGCAGTAAAGAAAAAATCACGGAAAGAGAGAAAATTTACCCCTTCCAGGGAATAGTTATAAAAAGAAAAGGCGGCGGTATAAGAGAAACGTTCACGGTCAGAAAAGACAGTTACGGCATCGGAGTAGAAAGAATATTCCCGCTCCATTCTCCCATAATCAGCGAAATCCGCGTCCTGAAAAAGGGCAACGTGAAAAGGGCCAAGTTATATTATTTGAGAAATAAAAAGGAAGAATAGGATAAGTAATATATTCCGATATTACCTGCTACCAGAAAGATATGTGCCGTTAAAGAGTAAGTTATGATAAAAACTTACGATTGGCTGTTTTCTCCGGTCAAAAGTAGCCTTCAACCTAATGATATTTATGAAAGCAAGCTATGGCACAGAGACATTAAATTTGTAGCAGGCATAGACGAGGCAGGAAGAGGACCCTTAGCGGGGCCTGTAGTAGCGGCGGCAGTAATTTTTCATCCTTTCAAAAAAATAGACGGCATAAAAGACTCAAAACAACTCTCTCCCTCAAAAAGAGAAGAACTCTTTGAATTGATAAGTAAAGAAGCATTAGATTGGGGAGTAGGAATAGTAAGCGAAAGAATAATAGAAAAAATAAATATCCTCCAGGCAACGCGTCTGGCAATGCTTAAAGCCGTCCAAGAAATTAAAACTCATCCCGAATTCTTATTAATAGACGGTCACATTTCAGTTGATGTGGAAATACCCCAGCAACCCATAATAGACGGCGATGGGAAGTCTTTCTCAATAGGAGCGGCTTCAATAATAGCTAAGGTAACAAGAGACCGCATGATGCAAAAATATCACAAATTATTTCCGGAGTACGGCTTCGACAAACATAAAGGATACGGCACCCAAAAACATTTCCAAGCTCTGCAAACATATGGACCCTGCCCCATCCATAGGAGGACTTATGAACCCGTTGAAAAACTTCTTTGGAAAGATTAAGTTTTTTATTTTTCCTGAAAAGAGAGAAAAAAGGGATACGGGAAAAATCGGCGAAGATATCGCAGTAAAATTTTTGACGCGCAAGGGCTATCAAATTCTGGAACGCAACTGGAAAATGAAAGCCGGTGAGATAGATATAGTCGCAGCCGACGGCGATACCATGGTTTTTGTGGAAGTAAAAGCCCGTTCCTCTACGGAATACGGGACCGGAGAAGAAGCGATTACAGAACACAAAAAAGATAAAATAATCAATGCAGCCAAAGCATGCCTAAAACACAAGGGAGAAGACAGGCCTTGCCGGTTTGACGTAATTTCAATACTCTTAGAGAAAAACGGAAAAATAAAAGAAATAAACCATATCGAAGATGCGTTTACGCTATAAATATGCAACCGATTTATTTAGAATCCTACCGTAGCGGGAACTTATCAAAAGTAATTGAAAAAACTTTTAAACTTCTGCAGTCCTGCGTTATCTGTCCGCGTAAATGCAAAGTGAACCGCTTAAAAGGCGAGAAAGGATTCTGCAAAACTGCGCTCTTACCGAAAGTCTTTAGTTACACTCAACACCACGGCGAAGAACCGCCCATCTCGGGATATAACGGTTCAGGAACAATTTTCTTTTCGCAGTGTAATATGCGCTGTATTTATTGCCAGAATTTCAAATTCAGCCAATCGGGATTAGGAAGAGAAATTCAGATAGAAGAATTGGCCGACTACATGCTCAAACTCCAGGACATGAAATGCCACAACATAAATTTCGTCACGCCGACGCATATCATGCCGCAGATTTTAAAAGCGCTGTCTATCGCGATTCCTAAAGGTCTAAACATTCCTCTTTGTTACAACACGAGCGGCTATGAACTTCCCGAAATGGTCAAATTACTGGACGGAATTGTAGATATATATCTTCCCGATATGCGCTATGGCGACAACAAGTCGGCTATAAAATATTCCTCCGCGCCTGATTATCCTTTTTATAACCGCCAGTCCATAAAAGAAATGCAAAGGCAAGTCGGCGTCGCGCAAATAGGCGAAGACGGAATAATAAAAAGAGGGATGATCATCAGACACCTCGTCCTGCCCAATAAAATTTCTGGCACGGACAAAATCATGAAATTTATTGCGGAAGAAATTTCACAGGAAACATATATAAGTTTAATGAGCCAGTATTTCCCGTGTTATAAAGTTCACCCCACCTCTTTTAAAGACTCACTCTTTACAAAAAAGGGCGGGGTAAAAAAAACGCACTCGCTCTGCAGAAGAATCACATTTGAAGAATATGAAGAAGCACAGGAAATAATGCATAAATACGGCTTGTATAACGGCTGGATTCAAAGCCCTGAGGGACTGGAAAAATTCGCTGGAATAAATATGAAACAGAATTTATAATACTGTCAAATTCGCTATTTCTTTTTGAATGGAACTCGCGGAACCTTTATCACCCGATTTATCGTAGGCTTCGGCCAATGTCTTCAATATGTCCGTTTCATCATAAATCAGACCCAACTCGACCCTCTTTCTATTTTTGATATTAATTTTCTTTCTTAAATCCTCAAGGTATTTGACGGTCTCTTTGTATTTCCCCTGAATCGCGGCAACTTTACCCAAAACATAAGCGATGACCGGTTCTTGTTTGGATGTGAATTTTTCGATATTCTGGCAGATAGCCCTAACCCTTTCTATTTCCGCATCCGTTTCCGTCACAAGCCCGTTTTGAAAATATATTAACGCAATCCAAAAATGGACGGCAAGGTCTTGCGCGTTGCCGTCATTAGCCATTTTTAGCCAACCAACCGCCTTTGCCAATTCTCCTCTTACAAAATAAACATATCCCATCCCTTTACAAGCGCGCCAATCGTTTGAAGACAAAGAAAGCGCTTTTTCGAAATTAGAGAGGGATTCATCTTCGTTTCCTTTGATGATATTCACATTCGCAAGTTCTATATATGATTTTGCGGAAGCAGGATTTACCTCTATTTCTTTTTTATACATTTCTTCAGCCGCATCGAACTGACCCTGTTTCATATAGATATCCCCGAGGCCCAAATGCGCGCCTCTTATCTTCGGGTCTTCAGCAAGCGCCTTTTTAAGACAATCTTCCGCCTTTTCCAGCTGGCCTTTGAGTTGATGGGTCAGACCGATATCCAATAGTTCTTCTGCATCCATAACGGCAATTCTACACTTTCTTATTATATTTTTCTATTTAGAAATCCCGCATAGTCCCTTAATTTTTTTATGCTGCTAAGCGAGAAATTCCCTTCGATTAAAGGGAAAATAGTATCGTTCTGCCACAGGGGGTCTAAACCGTCGTCTATCAGTCCTTCCTGTTTCAGCATCTTCTCGTCGGATGTGTTGGGGACAAGCGAATATGTCACAAGAGTAATATGAATTTTTAGTCTATGCAAAAATTCGATCCCTTCCCTGGCTTCATCTTCTTTCTGATGCGGCATTCCAACCATAAGATAGGCGCTTATCTCTTTATTTGCGAAACCTGCCGCTTTCAGGTTTTCAACGGCTTCTTTGAATTCTTCCGTAGTAACTTTTCCGCCCGTATTTTTTTGGCGGGCAGGGTCAACGGTTTCAAACGACAACGTTATCGTCCTGAAATTTGCTTCTTTAAGTTTTCTTGCCAATTTTTTATCGATAAACCTCACATGTAAACCATTTGGAGTATGAAAATTTATCCCCGCACCAGAATTTTTGGTGTAGGGGATTTCCAAAACCCCGTCTAAAATAGGAATAATATGCTTATCCGCGTTAACCAACAACGCATCGTCATAGAAAGCGATATCTTTAACCCCATAGTTTTTCAAATAAAATTCTATTTCTTCTACGACTTCTTTGGGTCCTCTTTGGACAAAATGCTTGTTAAATAATTGTGAACCGCAATAAGAACAATTGAAAGGGCACCCCTTGGAAGTTTCAATTACCAAAGACGAGGTATCGGAAAGCAAACCATATTCGGGATACACTCCCACACTAAAGCTTTTGGTATGGGGGGAAATATTCTGCCCAAAGATTGAAGACAACTGCCGACAGACCGCAGGCAAATCCGCTCCACTTACAACATAATCTATACCCTCCAAACTTTTCGCATGTTCAGAAAGTAGGGTCGCATATATTCCGCCGAGCACAATCGGCACATTCGGAAACTTCTTTTTAAGAAACTTAGCAGTATATTCCAGTCCCGGATACCAATATGTCATTCCCGAAGTCATAAGGATAAAGTCAGGAGAAGGTGTATTTTTTATTTTTTCAGTAATAAGTTCTTCCGGCAACCCATATATAAAATATGGGCGAGCAACATCTTTTATAGGTTCTGGTTTGGGAATCTGTTTCTTATAAAATTTGCCGCATCCGAAATCGTCGTTTCTTATCGATTTTTTTATTTTGGGATGATGGCGGTCGAGAAAATCTATATATGAGAGATTATACCCGCGCATTTTTAATAAAGCCGCGACTCGCAAAAGTCCGAAAGGCTTCATCCATAAATCATAAAGCCCGAAATCGCATACCCAAGGATTAATGAGCAAAATATTCATGATAACTCCGAATAAAGAAAGTAATTGACCAGTTTGATATAATTTAACATAAAAATGGAAATAGTTCTTGCCACGCAAAATAAAGACAAAATCGAAGAGATTAGAGAAATTTTGAAAGGGCTTCCAGTCAAACTTATAACTTTCGATGGACATTCACGGGAACTTGCCGTTGAAGAAGACGGAAAAACATTGGAAGAGAACGCCGTAAAGAAAGCTGAAATCTGGATGAAAGAAACTGGAAAACCCGCATTAGCAGATGATTCGGGCTTGGAAGTCGACTATCTTAACGGAGCGCCCGGCGTATATTCATCGCGTTTTGCGGGAGAAGATGCAACTTATGCCGACAACAACGCTAAACTACTTAAACTAATGAATGGTGTAGAAAAAGAAAAAAGGACAGCGCGGTTTAGATGCGTTGCCGCTTTAGTCTCTCCCGACGGTAAAAAAGAATTGTTTCAAGGGACAATAGAGGGGATAATTATAACTGAATCCCGCGGCACATCGGGTTTTGGCTACGACCCGGTCTTTCTTATCCCCGAATACAACAAGACATTCGCAGAATTAGGCGACGAGATAAAAAATAAGATTTCGCATCGGGCAATGGCTTTCGGCAAGTTCAGAAAATATCTTGAGAAAATATTACAAGAACAAAGTTAATGGGTAAGGGTAACGAAGCCCGTATCGGTAACGGTTAGGGTTACGTTCTTAAAAACGATTAACGTTACTGAATAACGAAACGAGTATCGTAACCGTGACCCTGTTATACAAAAATGGTTAAAATAAAAATCTGCGGGATAACAAATTTAGAAGATGCGCTTTTCGCTTCTTCGCTCGGAGTGGATGCATTGGGATTTATATTTGCGGAAAGCAAAAGAAGAATAACGGCAGTCAACGCCAGAAGAATTATCGACGCGCTCCCCCAATCTATCCTTAAAATCGGCGTGTTCGTCAATGAAGAAGAAAGAAGGGTAAGGGAAATACTGGAGTTATGCTACCTTGACGCGCTTCAGTTCCACGGCGACGAATCACCGGAATACATACTGAAATTCAGAGAAACAAAAATCAAATCTTTCAGAATTGAAGATGAAAATTCGTTGAAAGAAATACCTCAATATAAGGCAAACGCATATCTTTTAGACACCTATTCATCAAAAGTATTCGGAGGCACGGGGAAAACTTTTAATTGGGATTTGGCAGTCGAAGCCAAAAAGTTCGGTCCGATAATATTGGCAGGCGGACTGCATCCGGACAATGTCAAAGAAGCAATACATAAAGTCCAACCTTGGGCAGTAGATGTTTCTTCAGGCGTAGAATCCCACCCCGGCAAAAAAGATAAGAAGAAGTTAGAAGAATTTGTGAAAAGGGTGAGGGGAACTTCTTAGGAAAAATACTATTAACTTGACGCACTATTTGCTGGCGGATATTCAAAATGGCTATCATAGTATTTCCTTAATAATTCTGCTTCTTTTTCTTTAGGGTCTGAATGTACCGAAAAATAAATTTTAATCGGGCCGAAATTTTTCATTATATGTTCATATCTGCGCCAATTATATTTATCTTTATCTCCTTTTATAGAAGCAAATAGTGATGCATATTTGTGATATCTCCCATGCAAGGTCTGGTTTGTTTTTCCAATATAAACAATATCACTCTCTCCACATAATCTTGGAATACGTTTTTCTGCCACCCAAACATAAACTACCCCTTTATTTTCCTGTGTCTTTGCTTTTGGACAGGAAAATACTCTCTTAAACTGCCTTTCAAAGTCTTCAGGGCATTTGGCATTTAATTGATCATCAAGTAGTACCCAAGAAAGATCTTGTATGTTTTTTATATCATCTAAATTCATTGTTTCGCCTTCTTATCTTTTATCCTTTTTGCAAAAAGAAAGAAAACGCCTGGTCCGAAAGAAAGTAACGCAACTGCCAAGCCGGTTATGATTCCCAAAAAAGTAATCGGCGGAGCGCAGCATTCTTCTCTGTGTCGGGATATTATGTGGCTTGGGATTGCTACCAATAGTTCCAGGATACTTCCTTTTAATAACCAGCGTGCAACTACCGTTGTAAATTTATTGGAGTCGCTTGCAGAATAACTGCGATAAAAGATAAAACCCCACAAGAA